>JBFJZP010000197.1:0-5920 GCA_041622095.1 Burkholderiaceae bacterium
GCCCGGTCCGGCCGCTTGCCGCCGACATCGCCTGGTGTATAAGCGTCGTCGCTGCGGATCTTGCGATCGGCGGTGTACCGGTTGATCATCGAGTCCATGTTGCCGGCGGTCACACCCCAGAACAGGTTGGGCTTGCCCAGCACCTTGAACGGATCGGCACTGTGCCACTCCGGTTGGGCGATGATGCCGACCCGGAAACCCTGGGCCTCGAGCGTGCGCCCGATCACCGCCATGCCGAAACTCGGGTGGTCGACATAGGCGTCGCCGGTCACCAGGATGATGTCGCAGCTGTCCCAGCCGAGTTGTTCCATCTCCGCGCGGCTGGTCGGCAGGAACCGGGCCGTGCCGAATCGCGCCGCCCAGTACTTGCGGTAGCTGGTCAGCGGTTTTGCGGCGCGCGCGAAATGAGAAACGTCGACGGGAGCGTTCATGGAGTCCTGGGGGATAGGCCCCTAGTGTAAGGTTTGCACCTTTCCGGGGCGGCTCGCAAGGGCAAATACCGAGCGGCGATCGGTCGCCGAGCCCCTAGAATCGGCGTTTTACCCACAATCGCCTGGCCACAAGCCAGGTCATCCTTACCGGAGATTTCCATGAAAAAGCTCATTCTGGCCTTTGCGCTGGGCGCCATTGCCATGTCGGCGTCGGCCCAGGACAAGGAACTCAAGGTCGCGATCGATCCGACCTACGAGCCCTTCACGTTCAAGACCCCCGATGGCAAACCCACCGGTTTCGACGTCGACATCGCCAGTGCGGTGTGCGAACACATCAAGCGCAAGTGCGTGTTCGTCGAGCAGGTCTGGGACAGCATGATTCCCGGTCTGCAGGCCAAGAAATACGATGTGATCATCAGCTCGATGTCGATCACCGCCGACCGCCTGAAGGTGGTCGACTTCACCGACAAGTACTACAACACGCCGAGCAAGATCATCATCAAGAACGACATCAAGTTCGACGGTGTGGCTTCGCTCAAGGGCAAGAAAATCGGCGTTCTCAAGGGCAGCACACAAGAGAAATATGCCAATGGCGAACTCAAGAAGGTCGGCGCGATCATCACGCCGTACGAAGCCCAGGACCAGGTCTACCTGGACATCAAGTCCGGTCGCCTCGACGGCACCGTGGCCGACGTGCTCGAAGTCACCGGCGGTTTCCTGAGCAAGCCCGAGGGCAAGGACTATGTACTGGTCGGCCCGGAGTTGTTCATCCCCAAGTACTTCGGCACCGGTGCCGGCTTCGCCATCCGCAAGGGTGACAAGGCGCTCAAGGATGAACTCAATGGCGCGATCAAGGCCATCCGCGCCAACGGCACCTACAAGAAGATCAACGACAAGTACTTCAAGATCGACGTCTACGGCGGCTGATCCCCTTCGTATCCGGCACCGGGTTTGTCCGCCTATTACTGGTCGATCCTCAACGGCGCGCTGCTGACGGTGGCGGTGTCGCTGGCCGCCCTGGCGGTCTCGATCGTGCTCGGATTGATGGGGGCTGCGGCCAAACTCTCCGGCCGCGGGGTGCTGGTGGCGGTGGCCACCGTCTACACCACCATCATCCGCGGCATTCCCGAACTGGTGCTGATGCTGCTGGTCTTCTACGGCGGCAGCATCGGCATCAACAACCTGCTCGAGATGTCCGGCACCGGCATCACGCTGGACATCGAACCCTTCAGCGCCGGCGTGATGACGCTGGGCTTCATCTACGGCGCCTACATGACGGAGACCTTCCGCGGCGCCATCCTGTCGATACCCCGTGGCCAGTTCGAGGCTGCGGCCGCATTCGGCATGGGCCCGGTGCAGGCCTTCCTGCGTATCACCTTGCCGCAGATGGTGCGTTACGCCCTGCCCGGCTTCACCAACAACTGGCTGGTGCTGATCAAGGCCACCGCGCTGATCAGCCTGATCGGCCTGCAGGAGATGACCTACCTGGCCAAGCAGGCCAGCGCGGCGACGCGTTCGCCGTTCGCCTTCTTCCTGTTCACCGCCGGCCTGTTCCTGCTCTACACCTGGGCCTCGCTGAGTGTGTTGCGCCGCCTGAATGCGCGCTACAGCCTGGGCGCCAAACGGGGCGAGTTGTAGATGGACTGGGAAGTCATATTCCGCGCCGAGAGCCTGGCCATGTATGGCGAAGGCGTGATGACCACCGTGTGGTTGCTGCTGTCCTCGCTGGCGGTGGGCGGCGCGCTGGCGCTGTTGTTCGCGCTGGCGCTGACCGGCCCCTGGCCCTGGCTGCAGCGTGTCGTCGGCGCCTATACCTTCGTGATCCGCGGCACGCCGCTGCTGATCCAGGTCTACATGATTTATTACGGCCTGGGCCAGCTCGAATGGATCCAGGCGCGCTGGGACGACGCCTGGCCCTGGACGCACTTCAAGGAGCCGGCATTCTGTGCCTTGCTGGCATTCAGCCTGAATACTGCCGGCTACACCGCCGAGATGCTGGCCGGCGCGATCCGCGAGACCCATGCCGGCGAGATCGAGTCGGCGCAGGCCTTCGGCATGAGCCGCATGCAGGTGATGCTGCGTATCGTGTTGCCCAGTGCGATGCGCCGCACGCTGCCTCCCTACAGCAACGAGGTGGTGATGATGCTGCACAGCACGAGCCTGGCCAGCGCCGTGCCGGGCCTGCTCGACATCACCGCCGCGGCCAGCCGCATCTATTCCGATTTCTACCTGCCGTTCGAAGCTTATCTGGCGGCAGCCGCTCTGTACCTGGTCGGCACCTTCTGCCTGATCGGTCTCTTCAAACTGGCCGAGCGCCGCTTCCTGGCCCATCTGGCGCCACGCCGGCACTGACGCACGGCCACCGACGCTAGTATTGCGCCATGCACCGTATCGACCACCCACTGGAACATCAGAGCCTGGGCCGCATGACGCAGGTCAGCAGCCTGCATTTCGGCACTGCCGGACAAGGCCCCAAGGCCTATGTCCAGGCCAGCCTGCACGCGGAGGAGTTGCCCGGCATGCTGGCGGCGTTTCACCTGCGGGCCTTGCTCGAGACCGCCGAACAGCAAGGCCAGCTGCGTGGCGAGGTGGTGCTGGTACCGGTGGCCAACCCGATCGGCCTGGCCCAGCGGCTCGATCACAAGAGCATGGGCCGCTTCGAGTTGGGCAGTTCGGAGAACTTCAACCGCAACTACCCCGACCTGGCCGCTGCGGTGCATGGCGCGGTCAAGGGACAGCTCGGTGCGGACGCCGACCGCAACATCGCGATCGTGCGCGCCGCAGTGCGTGCACATGTGGCGCAGTGGAAACCCGCCAACGCCTTGCAAAGCCTGCGCAAGACCCTGGTCGGGCTGGCCTGCGACGCCGACCTGGTGCTGGACCTGCATTGCGACTGCGAAGCCGTGCTGCACATCTATACCGAAACCCCGTGCTGGCCCCGGTTGGAACCACTGACGCGGCTGCTCGGCGCACGCGCGGTGCTGCTGGCGCAGGACGCCGGCGGCGTGTCCTTCGACGAATGTTTTTCCGGCCTCTGGTGGAAACTCGCGGAGCGCCTGAAGGCCGACGGGCTGGCCCATCCGCTACCGCAGGCCTGTGCCAGCACCACGGTCGAATTGCGCAGCGAAGCCGAGGTCGCGCATGATCTGGCACAAGCCGATGCGGCGGCGATTTTCGGGTTCCTGCAATGTGAAGGCCTGATCGACGGCGACGCGCCGACACTGCCGCCGGCATTGTGCGCTGCCACGCCGCTGGCCGGCTCGCAGACCGTCAAGGCGCCGGTGGCTGGCCTGTTGGTCTTTGCTGCCCGCATCGGCGATGGTTTGCGCCAGGGCGATGCGGTGGCGCAGATCATCGATCCGATCGCCAACACCCGCCTGACCGTTTGCGCCGAGGTCGAGGGCGTGATGTATGCCCGCACCGACGACCGTTATGTGCTGCCGAACGATGACATCGCCAACATCGCCGGCAGCGTGCCGTTTCGCACCGGCAGCCTGCTGGGCGCCTGACACCAAGACGAGGCAGCCTTAGAGAGCATGAGACAGCGCAAATGAACGACAAGACCCTGAAACTGCAAGCCATCGACATCCACAAGAAGTTCGGCGCCAACGAGGTGCTCAAGGGTGTCTCGCTCGAAGCCCATGCGGGCGACGTGATCAGCATCATCGGCAGTTCGGGATCGGGCAAGAGCACTTTTCTGCGTTGCATCAACCTGCTGGAAAAGCCAAACCAGGGCCGCATCATCGTCGCGGGCGAGGAGTTGCGCCTGGTGCCGGACAAGACCGGCCAGCTGCATGCGGCGGAGGCGAAACAGCTGCAGCGCATGCGCACCAAGCTGGCGATGGTGTTCCAGCATTTCAACCTGTGGGCGCACCTGACGGTGCTGCAGAACATCATCGAGGCGCCGGTGCATGTGATGAAGGTGCCACGCGACGAAGCGATTGAAAGAGCGCGCAAATACCTGGCGCTGGTCGACCTGCCGAACATGGAGGACCGCTACCCGGCGCACATGAGTGGCGGCCAGCAGCAGCGCGTGGCGATCGCCCGTTCGCTGGCGATGGAGCCCGAGGTGATGCTGTTCGACGAACCGACCAGCGCTCTCGACCCGGAGCTGGTGACCGAGGTGCTCAGGGTGATGCGTACGCTGGCCGAGGAAGGCCGCACCATGGTCGTCGTGACGCACGAGATGGGTTTTGCCCGCGACGTGGCCAACCACCTGGTGTTCCTGCACCAGGGGCGCATCGAGGAAGAAGGCGTGCCGGCCGAGGTGCTGGCAAAGCCGAAGAGCGAGCGGCTGGCGCAGTTCCTGTCGGGCAGCCTCAAGTAAGAGCCGCCTGGCGCGCGCACCGGCGGCGAGGTTTCGATGTCCGCAAGCAGCGCCGCCACACCCGCCGCCCTCGACCTGCTGCACCACTGGGCGCCGGTGGTCTGGCTGCGCGTCCATCCCTATGCCTACCCGACACTCGAGACCCTGCACATCATCGGCCTGGCGCTGGTGTTCGGCACCTTGTGGGTGGTCGACCTGGCCATCCTGGGCTGGCTGCGTGGCATTGACCTGCAGCAACTGGCGCGCCGGGTATTGCCCTGGACGCTGGCCGGCTTCCTGCTGGCAGCGACATCCGGCCTGACGATGTTCATTACCAATGTAGGGGATTTGATCGCCAACCCGGCCTTCGTGCTGAAAATCGGGCTACTGTTCGCTGCCGGCACGAACGCCGCGGTGCTGCATGCCCGCGGGCCGATCGCGCCGGTTAACCGTACGACGCGGTGGCAGGCGGTTCTGTCGATCCTGCTCTGGATCGCAGTGATCGCCTGTGGCCGCTGGATCGCATATGTCTGACTGGAGGTGTCCCATGCATCGTCGCCACTTCGTCCTGTCCGGTTCCGCCCTGGCCATTGCCAGTTGGCATGTCGACGCGCTCGCCCACCACGGCTGGTCGAGTTTCGATGAATCGAGGCCGCTGTATCTCGGCGGCAAGGTGAAGGCGGTCAAATGGCAGAACCCGCACGCGGAGATCGTGATCACGGTGGCGGCCGACGCCAGCCTGCCGGCCGATCTGGCCCGATTGTCCGCGCCGGCACAGACCAGCAACGTCGACGGCGCCAAGGTGCTGGCCGCCGCGCAATTGCCCAGGCGGCGTGGCGACTGGACGATCGAGTTGTCGCCGATGACGCGCATCAATGCCTGGAAGGTGCCGCAACCCAAGGTCGGCGACACCGTCGCGGCGGTGGCCTACAGCTTCCCCGATGAAAAGGGCGACATGTTCGCCCGGGTGGAGTACCTGATCATCGGCGGGCAGTTGTACGGGCTGCGTTCGAATCCGGCCTGAACCGGCGCCAAGAGATTTCTAGATCCAGTACTTCGCGCGCACCAGCACGTCGCGCGGCCCCACCGGCGTGCGCGCGACCAGCGTCGTGCCGGCATCCCAGCACGCCGCCTCGACCATCGCGATGCCGATGTTGCTCTTGAAATCCGGCGAATAAGCGGC
>JBFJZP010000198.1:0-5907 GCA_041622095.1 Burkholderiaceae bacterium
CATTCCACCAGGATCTCGGTGTCCGGGCGCGGCACCAGCACCCGGGAATCCACCAGGAGATCGAGACCATGGAACTCCTTGTGGCCGACGATGTAGGCCAGCGGTTCGCCGGCCAGCCGGCGCTGCACCAGATGGCAGAAGTGTTCGTCGACGGTCGGCGCCAGTTCGTCGTCGTCGTGGGCGAGCAACCAGCTGCGGCGCTGGTTCAGCTGTGCCGGTGCGATCCCCGATGCATGCAGCAACAGCAGATCGGCGTCGAGCCGGTCCAGGCCGCTGGCGCGGGCGGCGCGGAGACTTTGTGCGATGGTGGCCATCAGGCGTGGCACGACGAATCGGCCATCAGGCGGCTGCGCCCACTTCCAGCGCCGCCAGTTGCTCGGCCGCCTGGGCTGCCTGCAAGGCCTGGACCACGTCATCGAGCTCGCCCTCCATGATGGTCAGCAACTTGTACAGTGTCAGGTTGATCCGGTGGTCGGTCAGCCGGCCCTGCGGGAAGTTGTAGGTCCGGATCCGGTCGCTGCGGTCGCCGCTGCCGATCAGGCTCTTGCGTTCGGCAGCGTCGCGCGCGGCGCGTTCCGAGCGCTCCTTCTCCTGAATCCGCGCCGACAGTACCTGCAAGGCCTTGGCCTTGTTGCGGTGCTGGCTGCGGTCGTCCTGGCATTCGGCGACGATGCCGGTCGGGATATGGGTGATACGCACCGCGGAATCGGTCTTGTTGATGTGCTGGCCGCCGGCACCGCTGGCACGGTAGGTGTCGATGCGCAGGTCGGCCGGGTTGATCTGCACCGCCACCGACTCATCCGGTTCGGCCAGCACCGCCACGGTGCAGGCGCTGGTATGAATTCGTCCCTGGGTTTCCGTGGCCGGAACCCGTTGCACCCGATGGCCGCCGGATTCGAATTTCAGATCGCCGTAGACGTTCTGGCCGACGATGCGCAGCACGATCTCCTTGAAACCGCCCAGTTCGGACTCGGACGCGCTGATGATCTCCGTCTTCCAGCCACGCCGTTCGCAATAACGCGTGTACATCCGCACCAGGTCGCCGGCGAACAGGGCCGACTCGTCGCCACCGGTGCCGGCGCGAATCTCCAGGAAGGCATTGCGGCTGTCGTCCGGATCCCTGGGCAGCAGCATGCGTTGCAGTTCGGCGGCCAGCTGCGTGATTTCTGCCTGTGCAGAGTCGATCTCCTCCCGGGCCAGGGCGGCCATCTCGGCATCGCCGCTGGCGTCGTCCAGCATCTCCTGCGCATGGGCCAGGTCGGTTTCACGCTGCTGGTAACGGCTCCATCGCCCGGCGACGGCCGCGACCTCGGAATGTTCGCGCGAAAGTGCCAGGAACTGCTCCATGTCCTTCATGATGTCTTCGCGCGATAGCAGGAACTCCAGCTCGCCGAGCCGGGCGCTGTATCGGTCGAGTTGTTGTCGGAAGAAGGCTTTCATGCGGTGGCTCGGTAAAGCGCCGGGGCGGGAGCGGCGCGTGGGAAAAGGGTGCTGCGACCCGTAGCGGGGCCGGGCGGGTCCACCCTGTCGGGACAGGGCGGGGCGGGTGCGCCGCTAACGTTCCTTGCGCAGGAAGAACTGCTGCACCGCCGAGCCGGCCTGCTTGCGTGCATCGGCATCGCCAGCGCGCAGTTCGGCCAGGGCGCCATGCAGCATCTTCTGCGTCAGGCCACGCGACAAGGCCTCGAGCACCGCGTCGACATCTTCGCCACGCGCCAGCAACTTGCGCGCTCGGCCGATCTCGGCCTGGCGCCAGCTATCGGCCTGGGCATTGAGCTGCTGGATCAGCGGGACCGCATCGCGCTGGTCGATCCAGTGCATGAAGCTCTGTACCCCGGCATCGATGATGGCTTCTGCCTGTGCGACCGCCGCCTGGCGATTGGCGCGACCGGTCTGCACCACATGGGCCAGGTCGTCGACGGTGTACAGGTAGACGTCCTGCAGTTCCTTGACCTCGGGCTCGATGTCGCTGGGAACCGCCAGGTCGACCATGAACATCGGCCGGTGCCGGCGCCGCTTGAGCGCGCGTTCGACCGCACCGAGCCCGACGATCGGCAGCGAGCTGGCGGTGCAGCTGATGACCGCGTCGAATTCATGCAGGCGCTCCGGCAGGTCGGCCAGCCGCATGACCGAGCCGCCGAGCTGGGATGCCAGCTTTTCGCCGCGTTCGAGTGTGCGGTTGGCCACCGTCATCGACTTCGGGCTGCGCGCCGCGAAGTGGGTCGAGCACAACTCGATCATCTCGCCGGCGCCGATGAACAGGACCCGGACTTCGGCCAGGTCCTCGAACAACTGGCTGGCCAGCCGCACCGTGGCTGCCGCCATGCTGATCGAATGGGCGCCGATCTCGGTTGAGGAACGTACCTCCTTGGCCACCGAGAACGAGCGCTGGAACATCTGGCTCAAGGTGCTGCCCAGCGCGCCGGCTTGCTGGGCGACGCGTACCGCTTCCTTGAGCTGGCCAAGGATCTGCGGTTCGCCCAGCACCATCGAGTCCAGCCCGCTCGCTACGCGGAATGCATGCCGGGCGGCCATGCCGTCTTCCAGCGTATAGGAGTGCGAGCGCAGCAGTGCGCCGGAAACTCCGCCGGAGTGGGCCAGCCAGTCGAGTGCGGGCTCGAATTCGGGTTTGTCGCCGGCGCAGTAGATTTCGGTGCGGTTGCAGGTCGAGATGATGGCTGCCTCCGGCGGACGCGCCATCGCATGGCGCAAACCCTGCAACGTGGGTACGATTTGTTCACCGGCGAACGCCAGCCGACCGCGCAGATCCAGCGGTGCGGTGGTGTGGTTGATGCCAAGAGCCCAGACAGCCATATAAGTGATTTTGGGTCCGATTATAAAATTGCCACCGCCATGGGCGTCATCGATCTGTCAATTCACCTGTTCAACTTCATGCTGCCCGCACTGGCGGTGGGTCTGGGCCTGCCTTTGGTGACCCGATTCGGCGCCATGGGCCGCCAGGCGACGCAGGGCTTCTGGCGTCAGGGCCTGATCAATGCGGCCGCCGGGCTGGCCGTGTTGCTGGCCGGCCTCTGGTTCTGGGGCCAGGACGGCAAATTGCTGACCTATCTGCTCATGACCGGCGTCTGCGCGACCAGCCAATGGCTGCTGCTGGGGGCCTGGCGACGCGGCTGATTGGGTGTTGGCAGGCGTCAGTCCGCCTAGACAGGGGTCGCAGGCAGGTGCAGGCCATCCAGCCGGGGATGGTCGGGCTCCGACATCGACACCCGGCCCCGGCCGGCCGACTTGGCCATGTACCAGGCGGTATCCGCGCGCCGGATCAACTGCTCCAGGCTCGACATCTGCCCCGGCGTCACGCCGGCGGCGCCCAGGCTGGCGCTGACGGTGATCGGGCGGCCATCGACGACCCGGATCGACGGCCGGGCCAGGATCGATTCACGGACCCGTTCCGCCAATTGCCGGGCCTGCACCAGCGCTGTGTAGGGCAGCAGCATGATGAATTCTTCGCCACCCCAGCGCGCCAGCAGGTCGGTCAAGGCATCCTGCATCGCCAGTGCGTGCACCTGGCTCCAGGCCTGGTCAAGCGACACCACCAGAAACATGCACAAGCGGCCAAACACCATCGTCAGTGGAAAAGGGGCCAGCAGCGAGATCCAGAACGCATTGCCCATGGTGTGCACGCTGGATACCGACACGATGAGCCAGGTGAAGCCGAGAGAACCGATGGAACTGATCAGGCTCAACAGCAGTGTGGCGCGCAGCGCACCGAGCCGGCTGATCGCGCGCGAGAACCGGCGCAAGTGCGGCAGGCGTTGCGCCGGGTCGGCGGCAGGCCGTACATCGGCCTTCATCGGCGTGAGGACAGGTCTGGCGGCCGAATGGTAACGGCGAGTCCGCCGTGTGGCTGATGTCAGCCCGGCACCAGGCGACCGTTGTCCAGCGGCTGGGGCTCGCACCCGGCGCGGAACAGCCAGCTCGGGTGGGGTCCTTGCAGAAGCGCCTCGCCGCCGCCTATCTCCAGCCAGTTGCCCTCGGGCAAGGCCAGCACCGGCATGTCCGGATGCAGGCACTGGTATTCGGCGATGCGCTGGTTGCGGGTTTCGCCTTGATGCCCGGGCGGCAAGGCGTTGGTGTAATGGGCGTTGATCTGGAACGGCACCAGGCCCAGGGCATCGAAGCCGCCTGGGTCGATGATCGGCATGTCGTTGGTGGTGGCGATCGACGGTGTCGCGACGATGCTGCCTGCGCTCCAGCCGACATACGGCAGGCCCGCGCGCACCGCCTGGCGCACCGGCTCCAGGCAGCCACGCGTGCGCATTGCGTGCAGCAGCCGGAAGGTATTGCCGCCACCGACCAGCAGCAACTCGGTTTGGGCGATGGCGGCGGCGATGTCGTCGCAGCGATGGGCGCCGACGATGTCCAGGTCGAGTTCCTGCGCCGCCAATGCCTGGCGCACCAGGTCCAGGTAGGCGTCCCAGTCGATCGTGGTGCCGGCAAACGGAAAGAAAAGGGCACGTTTTCGGCCGCTGGCGATACCGGCCCATGCCGCGCGGGCATGCACCAGGTAGTTTCCGGAGCGATCACGCGAGTTGCTCAGCAGCAGCATCCGGATGGCCGGATCCAGATGAAGGCCATCGGTCATGGCGCGGGTTTCAGTCGGGTGCGAACAGATCGACCCGATCGGTGATGATGCCGTCGGTGCCCAGCTCGAGCAGCTGCTGCGCGATCGATTCGTCGTTGACGGTATAGCTCAGGCAGCGCAGCCCGGCCTGATGGGCCGCAGCGACCTGCCTGGTGTCCCACAAGCCATAGTGGCAGACGACGGCGGCACATTCGAGGGCTTTGGCCACATCCAGCCAGTCCGTGCGGAGTTTGTCCAGCAGCAGGCCACGTGGCAGCGCAGGGGCGCTCGCCATGGCGCCTTCGAGCGCCTCGACATCGAACGAGGTCAGCAACGGGGGAACGGATTCCTGCGCCCACAGGCGCGCCGCATGTTGCGCCACCACCTCGCCGGTATGGCGCCCGGTGCCCGGCGTCGGCTTGATCTCGATATTCAGCAGCAGCCGGTTTTGCAGGCAGTAACGGGCGATGTTCTCCAGGCATGGCAGGCCTTCGCCGGCGTACTGGCGCGAATGCCAGCTGCCGGCATCGAGTTGCGACAAGGCCTGCCAGCTGTGATCGCCGCCGATACCGCTGCCGTTGGTCGTGCGCTGCAGGTCGGCGTCATGCATCAGGAACGGCACGCCGTCCTGGCTGAGCTTGACGTCGCATTCGAACATCCGGTAGCCGTGGCTCGCGCCGAGCCGGAAGGCCGCCAGTGTGTTCTCCGGGGCGATCTTGCCGGCGCCCCGGTGGGCGATCCAGCGTGGATACGGCCAGGGCGCAGGCATCAGATGCGTTTTCCGGTGCTGGCGTCGAAGGCGTGCAGGCGCCCTTCACGCGGCGTTACATGGATGGTCGAGCCCAGCTTCGGTACCGGCTGCGACTCTTCCGTGCGGATGATGACGACTTCCTTGCCGGCGCCGTGAGACCAGCGTCCGTAGACCAGCCGCTCCGCACCCAGCATCTCGACCGCCTCGACCTCAAGCGCCCAACCGGTATCGGTGATGTCCAGGTGTTCCGGCCGGATGCCGGTGATGATATTGGGCTTGGCATCGGGGGCATCCCACAACAGGTTCATCGGCGGCGATCCGATGAAACTGGCGACAAACGTGGTGGCCGGGCGGGCATAAACCTCTTCCGGCGTGCCGAACTGTTCCATCACGCCGGCATTCATGACCATCATGCGCTGGGCCAGCGTCATCGCCTCGACCTGGTCATGGGTCACGAACAAGGAGGTAATGCCCAGTTCGCGGTGCAATTTCTGGATCTCGAGCCGGGTCTGGGCGCGCAGCTTGGCGTCCAGGTTGCTCAGCGGTTCGTCGAACAGGAAAACCTGGGGCTGGC
>JBFJZP010000199.1:0-5903 GCA_041622095.1 Burkholderiaceae bacterium
CCCGGTCGGCACCTGCCGCATGGGCAATGGCACGCTCGACGTGGTCGACGCCGAGTTGCGTGTGCGCGGGATACAGGGCTTGCGCGTGGTCGATGCGTCGATCATGCCCGGCCTGATCAGCGGCAACACCAATGCACCGGTGATCATGATCGCCGAGAAGGCTGCCGACATGATCAAGGCGCACAGGCGCCGGCATGCGTCGGCCGCGGCAATCGCGCCGGATCCGACGCGCACGCCGATGGCCACACCGGCGTCGGCTCCGGTCGCCTGATACACCGGCCCGGCACCGGGCGACACCACCGACCGGTCGGTCGGTCGGTCGGTCGGTCGGCACCCCATCCTGCGCCCGCCCTGCCCTGCGCCCTGCGTCAGTTGCCGAAACGCCTGCGTGTCAGGGCCAGCGCGATCCAGAAGCTCACAACGGTATAGGCCACCAGCACCAGCAGGGGTCGCCAGGCCTGCGTCGGCCACTGGTCCATGAACAGCGGGCGCACCAGCTCCACCGCACTGGTCAATGGCAACCAGTCGGTGATGGTGTGCACCAGCGGCGGCAACTGCTCGCGCGGGAAGAAGATGCCGCTGAGAAACATCATCGGCGTCAGGAACAACGTGAAGTAGTAGGTGAAAAAGTCGTAGCCCTGGGCCAGCGCGTTGAAGATCAATGCGATGCAGGCGAAGGTCACGCCCACACCGAGCAACACCGGCCAGGCGAGCAACAGTTTCGGGCTGTGGCTGATGCCCAGCGCCAGCATCACGCCCAGGATCGCGGTGACGGTGAACAAGGCCTTGAAAGCCGCCCACAACATCTCGGCCAGCACGATGTCGTCGAGCCGTACCGGCGCGTTCATGATGCCGTCCCAGGTCTTTTGCACATGCATGCGCGAGAACGCCGAATACAGCGCTTCGAACGACGCCGCGTTCATCGCACTCATGCAGATGCTGCCGCTGGCCAGGAACAATATGTAGGGCACCTGCACGATCGCACCCGCGGTCACGACATCGACCTGCCCGACCAGTGCGCCCAGGCCATACCCGAAGGCCACCAGCCACATCAGCGGCTCGGCGATGTTGCCCACCAGGCTGGGAATCGCCAGCTTGCGCCATACCAGCAGGTTGCGCAGGAATACCGGCCAGAAACGCAGCGAGAGTTGCGGCGCGCGCCAGTGCCCCGGTGCCGCGTACGACAGCACCCCTGCGGCCTGCGCGGCATCATCGGTTGCGGCCGATTGCTGCGGCAGCGTCATGCATCCTCCCGGATCTGCCGGCCGGTCAGCTTGAGGAACAAGTCCTCCAGATTGGCCGGCCGGTGCAGCGTGCGCAACTGCGGCCATTGCGCCAGTGCCTGCAGCAGCGGCTTGGCGTCGGCGGTATAGAAGAATACGGTTTCGCCGCTGACCTCGACCCGCGCCGCCAGTGCAGCGACCGGCGACTCGCGCAGCGCGATCGCGCCGATGCCATACACCTCGACCACGTCGGGTTCGAGATGCGCGCGGATCAGCGCGCGCGGCGCACCCTCGGCAAGTTTGCGCCCATGGTCGATCACCAGCAGGCGCGAACACAGGCGCTCGGCCTCGTCCATGAAATGGGTCGTCAGCAGGATAGCCTTGCCCTGCTGCAGCAACACCTGCAGACGCTCCCACATCAGGTGGCGCGCCTGCGGATCGAGCCCGGTCGTCGGCTCGTCGAGCAGCAGCAGTTGCGGGTCGTTGACCAGCGCACGCGCCAGGCTGAGCCGACGCTTCATGCCGCCGGAGAGCTCACCCGGCCGCGCACCGGACTTGTGGGACAAGGAGGCGAAGGCCAGCAGTTCCGGAATACGCTCGCGGATCTGCGCGTCGCGCAGCCCGAAGTAACGCCCGTACACCAGCAGGTTCTCGGCACAGCTGAAGTCGGGGTCGAGCGTGTCGATCTGGCTCACCACACCGAGCCGGGCCTTGATGGCCATCGCGTCGCCCGGCATATGCAGCGGCTGCGCCGCCGCGTCGTCGAACGCGTAACGGATCTGGCCGGCGTCCGGCGTGCTCAAGCCCAGGCACATGCGGATGGTGGTGGTCTTGCCGGCGCCGTTGGGGCCGATCACGCCCAGGCACTCGCCCGGGGCAATCGCAAAGTCCAGGTCGTCGACCACCGTGCTGGCGCCATACGACTTGCGCAGGCCACGGACCTGCAGCAGTTCACGCGCCAGCGGCGCCAGGTTCACTGAAAGGCCACCTCGGCAAAACTGCGCAGCTTGCGACTGTGCAACTGGTCGATGCCGAGTTCGCGCAGCAGCTCCATCGCGCGGATGCCGATGCGCAGGTGCTGGTCGACCCGCTCGCGGTAGAAATGATCGGCCATGCCGGGCAGCTTGATCTCGCCGTGCAGGGGCTTGTCGCTGACGCACAGCAAGGTGCCATACGGAACCCGGAACCGGAAACCGTTGGCCGCAATCGTCGCGCTTTCCATGTCCAGCGCCACCGCGCGGCTCTGGCTGAAGCGGCGCTGCGGGCCGTTGTCCGGCAGCAGTTCCCAGTTGCGGTTGTCGGTGCTGGCCACGGTGCCGGTGCGCATGATGCGCTTGAGCTCCGGCCCGTCGACCTGCGTCACGTCGGCCACCGCACGCTGGATCGCGACCTGTATTTCAGCCAGCGCCGGGATCGGCACCCACAGCGGCAGTTCCTCATCCAGCACATGGTCTTCGCGCACATAACCGTGCGCCAGCACATAGTCGCCGAGCTGCTGGGTGGTGCGCAGGCCGGCACAGTGGCCCAGCATCAGCCAGGCATACGGCCGCAACACCGCCACATGGTCGGTGATGTTCTTGGCATTGGCCGGTCCGACACCGATGTTGATCATCGTGATGCCGCAGCCATCGTCGCGCAGCAAGTGGTAACCGGGCATCTGCGGCAGGCGCAGCGGCTCGGCACCGAACTCGTCGCCCGGCTGCGAGGTCAGGCCGACACGCCGGGTGATCATGTTGCCGGGTTCGACGAAGGCCACGTATTCACTGCGCGCGTCCTTCATCGCGGCGCGCCCCAGGCGGACGAACTCGTCGATGTAGAACTGGTAGTTGGTGAACAACACGAAGTTCTGGAAGTGTTGCGGCGCGGTGCCGGTGTAGTGGCGCAGGCGGTGCAGCGAGTAGTCCACCCGTGGCGCGGTGAACAGCGCCAGCGGATGCGGTTCGCCGGCCTTGGGCTCGAGCGTGCCGTTGGCAATGCAGTCGTCCATTGCCGCCAGATCGGGCAGGTCGAACGCATCACGCATCAACTGGCGTCGCTCGGCGCTCAGACTGCCCTCGATATGGTCGTTCTCGGCAAACGAGAAATGCACCGGTATCGGCTGGTTGCTGGTACCCACTTCCAGCTCGACCTCATGCGTGCGCAACAGCAGCGTGAACTGCTCCAGGTAATAGTTGTCGAACAGGTCGGGGCGGGTCAAGGTGGTCTCGTAACGCCCGGGGCCGGCGACAAAACCGAAGCTGCGCCGCCCGCCCTCGTCATCGACGACCCGCGCCACGGTATGGGTCTGCACCCGCACATAGGGATAACAGGCGCGCGCCTTGCCCGGCAGGTCTTCGCCGGCCACGTAGCGCTGCATGGCCTTGCGCAGATGGGCCTGACCGGCGTCGTAGATGCGGCGCACCTGGGCCAGTGCACTGGCGGCGTCGTTGTGGCGGGTGGTGGCCATCGGAGGGGGGAGATACGTCATGGCGCTATTGTCCACAAACAGGCACCTGCGAGCGCCCCGTGCTTCGGTTAGAGTGTGCGCCATCCGGACCACGCCCCTGTTGCCATGACCCGCCGAACGATGCGACACCGCCTGCGCTTTTTTCTGCTGCTGGTGCTGGCGCTACTGGCGGCGCTGGCCGCAGCACTGATCGCCAGCGGCATTCCGCGCAACGCAGCCGGCATGGCGGCCAAGGGGGTCTGCTCTGCCGCCTTCGTCGCGCACCGACCGGCGGCGAGCCTGCTGGCACAGGACGTATTGCCCGCCAGCGCCGTGTTGCGCCTGATCGACCTGTCGATCGACGAACCGGCGCGACGGGTGCGGGCCCGGTTTGCCGGCCTGTTCGAACGCCAGGCGCAGTGGCTGCCGGCGCGGGGATGTGTGCTGGACACCCCCGACGCGCAGGCCAGCGTCGCGGCCGCGCCCCGGCCAGCGGCCGACGAGCAGTCGCCCTGGCCGCAGGGCGACGCCGCCTTGGCGCCTGACCAATGGGGCGCGGGCGTGGATGCGGCGGCACTGCAACTGGTGATCGACAACGCCTTTATCGGCGCCGGCGATCCCCAGGCCGCCAATACCCGGGCCGTGGCCGTCATCCACAAGGGCCGGGCGCTGGTGATCCGCTCCGCACCCGGTTTTGCGCCAGATACCCCGCTGCATGGCTGGTCGATGACCAAGACCGTGCTGGGCATGTTGAGCTACAAGCTGGCACTGCAGACCGACATGTCGCTGGAGCAGCCGGTGGTGGAGGCGATCGCCGGCCCGCGCGCCCCGGCCTGGCTGGTCGACTGGCGCGCCGATTCGCGCCGCATGATCAAGGTGTCGGACCTGCTGTACATGCGCGATGGCCTGGCCAGCGAAGAGCAGTACCAGCCCTGGGGTTCGGTCCCCGACATGTTGTGGGGCCAGACCGACGCGGCGGCCTTCTCCGCCCGGGCACAGCCGCAGGCGGCGCCCGGCCAGCGCTGGCGCTACCTGAGCCATACCGCCAACCTGTTGTCGGCGGTGGCCCGCACCCGGTTCGACTCCGACGCCGCCTACTGGGCGTACCCGTACCAGGCCTTGTTCCGGCCGATCGGTGCCCATACCGCTGTGCTGGAGACCGATACCGCCGGCAACTGGGTCGGCTCATCCTATCTGTGGGCCAGCGTCGGCGACTGGGCCCGACTGGGCCAGCTGATGCTGCAGGACGGCCGGTGGAACGGCACGGCGGTGTTGCCGCCGGGCTGGCTGGCCATCGCCGCGACCCCGGCCACGCCCCATGGCGAAGGCCTGGCCTACGGTGCGCAGACCTGGCGCATCGGCGACCCGGCACAAGGCCGCTGCCGCGCCAACGGCCTGCCGGCCGACACCCTGGCCATGAGCGGGCACTGGGGACAGGTGGTGGCGATGGTGCCATCGCGCGATGCTGTTATCGTGCGCCTGGGCTGGACCTTTCGCAGCGGGCAATTCGACAGTTGTGCGTTCGTGGCGTCGGTGCTCAAGGCATTGCCGCCCTGAACACCACCAGCCCGATGTCGATCCGGGTGCCGGGGCCAGGCCCCATGTGCACACGGATCAATGGTTGACCCATTCGGGGCATTGCATGACCCCGAGCACAGAGGAGTTGGACATGGATCTGGGAATCAAGGGCAAGTGGGCCCTGGTATGTGGTGCCAGCAAGGGTCTGGGCCTGGGTTGTGCCCAGGCGCTGGTCGCCGATGGCGTCAATGTGCTGATCAACGCACGCGGAGCCGAAGCACTCGAAGCCGCCGCCGCCACCCTGCGCGCGATACCCGGCGCCGGCAAGGTGCTGGCCGTGGCCTGTGACATCACGACCGAGGAAGGTCGCGCAGCGGTGTTTGGCGCCGCCGGCGGCCCCGGCACCGACTTCGACATCGTCGTCACCAATGCCGGCGGTCCGCCCCCGGGCGACTTCCGCGACTGGGAACGTGATGCCTGGATCAAGGCGCTGGATGCCAACATGCTGACGCCGATCGCTCTGATCAAGGCCACGGTCGACGGCATGGCCCGGCGCGGCTTCGGGCGCATCGTCAACATCACCTCGGGTGCGGTCAAGGCACCGATCGACATCCTGGGCCTGAGCAACGGCGCGCGCAGCGGCCTGACCGGCTTCGTGGCCGGTGTCGCACGCAGCAGCATTGCCGGCTCCGGCGTGACCATCAACAACCTGCTGCCGGGCGCCTTCGACACCGACC
>JBFJZP010000200.1:0-5846 GCA_041622095.1 Burkholderiaceae bacterium
GCCGATGCGGCGGCGGCCGGCGCGGCCGTCGGCGCATCGTTGCCGTCGACCACCCGCACCAGGTCGCCGTCGTTCAGGAAACCGGCGCCGGTGGCCACCAGCCGGGTGTTGGCGTCCAGCGCACTGGTGATCTCGATCTGCTCGCCGGCCTGGCGCCCGGTCGTCACCTTGATGCGCGCCACCCGGTTGTCGTCGCCGAGCCGGTACACATAGGCGAATCCGTCGCGCATCACCAGTGCCGACTGCGGCACCGTCAGCGAACTGCTGTCGCCCAGCTCGAAGCTCCCGCTGGCAAACATGCCGGCCTTTGGCGGCGCCGCCAGGTCGCCGGATGGCGGCAGGTCGACATACACCAGCGCGACACGGGTCTGGTGGTCGACCGTGGGCGCGACCATGCGCACCTTGCCCCTGATCTGCACGCCGCTGGGCAGGGTGACCAGTGCCGGCGTGCCGGCCTTGAGCCGGCCCAGTTCGCTGGACGTGACTTCGGCGCGCCACTCCAGCCGCCCCTGGCGCACCATGCGAAACAGTTCGGTGCCGGCCGGCAACACCGCTCCGACGGTTGCGCTGCGCGCCGAGATCACGCCGCGATCCGGCGCCAGTACCCGGGTCTGCTGCAGCCGCAACTGCTGCACGTTCAGTGCCGCCTGGGCCGCCTCCACCCGGGCCTGTGCGGTCTGCTCCAGCGTCAGGTACTGGCTGATCTGCTGCGCACTCAGGGCGCCGGAGTCCTTCAGGCTGCGCGCGCGCGTGGCGTTGCCGGTGGCCTCCCGGGCGTTGGCCTGGGCTTCGAGCAGCTGGGCCTGGGCCAGCGCCAGGTCGGCCTTGACGGTGGCGTCGGAAAAAACCGCCAGCACCTGGCCGGCCCGTACCGTGTCGCCGATCGCAGCGCGGATTTCCTGCAGCCGCAGGCCGTTGGCCTCGGTGCCGATGCTGGCCTCCTGCCATGCGGCGATGTTGCCGTTGGCGCTCAGGCGCAAGGGCAGCCGACCCAGCACCGGCCGGGCGGTGCTGACCGTCAGCGCCGGCTTGGCACTGTTCGTCGCCGGGGTCTCGCCGCTGCTGTCGGCGGCGTTGCCGCGTGTGGCCCAGAAGCCGCCCAGTGCGATGGCGCAAAGGGAGAACAAGACCAGGCCCAGGATTTTGGGTGAGTGGGGTCCGGAGGTCATCGTCGTGTGATCGGTTGAGTCTGCGGGGGCTGTGTCAAGTCAGGGTTGGCCGTCGACCGGGGGCTGCTGCACGGTCCAGCCGCCGCCGGCGGCGCGGTACAAGGCGATCCAGGCCTGGATCCGTTCGAGTTGCAGGCCGACGGTGGTATTGGCGGATGCCAGCCGGGTCCGGCGCGCGTCCTCGAGTTCGACCAGGCTGGCCAGGCCCCCTTGGTAGCGGGCTTCGGTGGCCTGCAGCCAGTCGCGGTAGCCGGCCTCGGCGGCTTGCGCGTCCTCGGCCCGGCCGGCGGTGCTTTGCAGCGCCACCAGCGCTTCCTCGGTTTCGCGCACCGCCTGGCGCACCCGGGCCTGGTAGGCGGCGAGCGTCGGTCCAAGCCGGGCCTGCGCCTGGCGCAGCGCAGCCCGGCTTTGGCTCACGCGTGCGCCCGCGCTGGCCAGCGTCGGGCTGGCCTGTTGCGCCGCCGCGATCAGATCGACCAGCAGCGGGTCGCCCAGGTCCTGCCACCGGCGCGACAGATCGGTCAGCTGGCCGTTGTGGGGCAAGGGTGCTTGCCATTGCGTCGGCGCCGCGACAACGGCTGCAGGCATGGGTGGGGGATTCGCGGGTGCGCTGGCGCAAGCGGACAGGTTGGCCGGCATGCAGGCAAGCGTCAGGGTTTCAGGGATTCGCATGAGGGTCGGATCGCCGGTTGCGGTTGCCACAATCTTGCGCGCGTACCGGGGTCGGTCCCTTGTGACGATCCGGTCGGGTCGAGGTCGACCCCGCGCGCGGGGACACGGATCTGGCAGCTTGCCTTTGGGGCCCCCACTGTACCAAGACCCCATCCCCCCGAAACAGGGGGGCAGCGATGAACCCCTGGGTCGATGGACCGGGCGCTGTGGTCGGGGCCGGCTTATGCCTTTTTCGACATAAGCAATCTAGAAAGATGTATTTCCGGCAAACGACGGACGCCGGGACAATCCGGGATTGTCTGTTGCAAGTGAAACCATGAAATCCCTCTCCCTTCTGATGGCCGGCGTCGCATTCGCCGCGCAGGCCTTTGCCGCTCAGCCCTTGTTGTCGCCGCAGGAACTGCAGGCCAGCCTGAGCAACCCGAACGTCCGCGTGATCGACATTCGGGATGCGAAGACGTTTGCGGCAGACCATATTCCCGGCGCGGTGCATGCGTCGTATCGCGACTGGCGCGGCCCGGACAGCAGCCCCGGCGAGTTGCCGCCGCTGCCCAAGCTGACCCGGCTGGTGCAAAGCCTGGGCCTGTCACCCTCGACACATGCCGTCGTCGTGTCCAGCGGCGCCGATGCCAGCGACTTCGGCGCCTCGGCGCGTGTCTACTGGACGCTCAAGGTGCTGGGCCTGAAGGAGTTGTCGGTGCTCAATGGGGGTGTCAAGGCCTGGCGCGATGCCAAGCTGCCGCTGACCAAGGACGAGAACCTGGTGGCAACCAGCCGCTACGAACCCCAGCTCGACATGTCGCTGATCGCGACGACGCAGGAGGTGGCGCAACGCATCAAGTCCGGCGATTCGGTGCTGATCGACGCGCGCCCCGAGGCTTTCTTCAAGGGCGAGACCCGCATGCCGCTGGCCAAGGTGCCCGGCACCTTGCCCGGTGCGGTGAACCTGCGCCACGACAAGTGGTTTGCCAACGGCAGCGCCGTCTTCCTGCCGGCGAGCCAGGTGCGCCAGATCGCCGCGACGAGCCCGATCGACCCGGCCAAGGAAACCGTGTCCTTCTGCAACACCGGGCATTGGGCGGCGACCAACTGGTTCGCGATGTCCGAGGTGCTGGGCCAGAAAAACGTCAAGCTGTATCCGGGCTCGATGACGGAATGGTCACGCGACCCGAGCCTGCCGATGGACAATGTGCCCAGTCGCATCGCGCAATTGATGATCGACGCCAGGATCTGGGCCGACAAGACCTTCAAGTGACGGTCGTCCCATCGTGAAGCGTTTTCCCCTGGCGGCCGTGCTGGCCGCCTTTTTCGTTTTCCTGGTGCTGGCCGTCTCGGTTCGGCAGGCGGTGCTGCTGCTGGTCGGTGTCGGCATGGGCGTGGCACTGGCCGGTGCACGTTTCGGTTTCACCACCGGCTGGCGCCAGCTGATCGAGCAGAAGAACCCGCAGGGCGTGACCGGCCAGGTGCTGCTGCTGGCCTTGGCCAGCCTGGCCGCGCTGCCCTTGCTCGGCATGTTTCCCGAACTCAACGCAGCCCTCGGGCCGCCGAGTGTGAGCCTGTTGGTCGGCGCCTTCGTGTTCGGGCTGACGATGCAGATCGCGGATGGTTGCGGCTCTGGCACCTTGTACAAGGCGGGACTGGGCGTGCCGCTGAACATGGGCATCCTGCCGCTGTTCGCGCTGGGCAGTTTTCTCGGTTCGGTGCATCTGGACCGCTGGCTGGCGCTCGGGCAGGTGGAGCCGGTCGGTCTGGCCAGCAGCTTCGGCACCGCCGGTGCGCTGGCGATCACCTTCGTGCTGCTGGCACTGACGCTGCTGCTCGTGCGCGGCTGGGTCGGCCCGGGCCGGCAGTGGATCGAGCGGCGCTGGATCTGGGGCGCGGCGGCACTGGCGGTGCTGGCCACGCTGAATCTGTTGCTGGCCGGTCAACCCTGGGGTGTGGTCTACGGTTTCGGGCTGTGGGCCGGCAAGCTGGCGATGGGCGCCGGCCTGTTCGACCCTTCGCTCAACGCGTTCTGGGGCCAGAGCGGCAATACCCAGCGCATCACGCAGACGGTATTGATGGACGTCACCACCATCACCAACATCGGCATCCTCGGCGGCGCCTTGTGGATCTCGGCCAAGGTCGGTGGCGAAGGCGCCAAACCGCTGGATCGCCGGCAATGGGTGGTCGGCCTGATCGCCGGTTTCCTGCTCGGCTACAGCTCGCGGCTGGCTTTCGGCTGCAACATCGGCGCGATGCTCAGTGGCATCTCCACCGGCAGCCTGCATGGCTGGTTGTGGGTGCCGCTGGCGTTTGCCGGCTCGCTGATCGGCGTGCGGGTGCGCCGCCATTACCGGTTCTGACACGGCATGACGATGATCGCATCCACACGTCTCTGGCAACTGGTGTTCTGGCTCGGCCTGCTGGCCTTTCTGGCCTGGGACTGGTCGAGCTCGCCGCCGGTCGATCTGCGCCAGGAACCGCCCCTGATCGCCGCCGGCTCCGGGCAGGCCGCCAGCGGCGGGCACTGCTCGATGGCCAAGTAGGCCCTGGCGGCGGCTTTACTTGATCAACGCCTGCACATCCCTGAACTGCGGATGCTGCGCCGAGCGCAGCCATTCGAAGGCCACCATCTCGGTGGTCACCAGTTCCGCGCCATTGCCGGCCAGCCGGTCATAGGCGGCGTCGCGATTGCGCTCGGTCCGTGAGCCGCAGGCGTCGGTGACGACCCAGACCTCGAACTCCTCTTCCAGCAGCTCCAGCGCGGTCTGCAACAGACAGACATGTGCCTCGCAGCCGGCGATCACCACCGTGCCCCGTACCGCCGCCGCCGGCGGCGCCACCTTCTGCAGGTGCTTGGGCAGGCTGCGTGCATTGCCCGCCGGCACCTTGCGTTCGGCCGGCCGCAACCAGTCGGTCAAGCCGTCGGCGCAGGCGCTGAATGCCATCTTGGACAGGACCCGGGCCTTGGCCGCTGCGAGCACCTCGCCCAGTTCCGGCGCGCTGGCACCGAGTTTGTCCGGGTTCTGCTCGGTGGCCAGCACCGGCACGCCCAGCGCCTGGGCCATACGCGCCAGCCGCACCGCGTTGGCCAGCACGTTCGCACTGTCGGCGATCGCCGGCATCAGGCGGGTCTGGTAATCGACCAGCACCAGTTGGCATTCATCGGCATCGAGCAGCATCTTCTTCTCCATCAGGTCAGGGGCAGCGCGCCGTCTGTGGCGCCGGATCATTATCGGCGCAGGACCTGGTGTCAGGCCGGCATCACCGGCGCAGGGCGGCGCAAGGTTTCAGCGCGTGATGATGTCCCGGTGCATCGGCGCCAGCAGAGCAAGCAGTCGGTTCTGCGCGCGAAACGGAATGTTGCGGTGATCCATCGACAGCTGCAGCACCTCGACCATCCGGTTGAAATCGGATTTGCGGACGGCCAGGTCGGCATGTGCGGCCTTCATCGTGTCGCCCTCGTATTGGCAGGGGCCACCGCTGAGGAGGCAGACCTGATCGCGCAATTGCTCCTTCAGGTTGGCCGGCTTCGTGTCCTTGAAGAAATGGCCGATGACCGGGTCGGCCAGCAGCCGGTCGACGAAGTCGTCCATCAGGGCGGTGATGCCGGCCTTCTCGCCCAGCGTGGTGTAGAGCGAGCGTTCTTTCGTGGCGCCGCTCTCGGCCTGTGCCGCGGGCCAGGCGAGGCCGAAGCACAGCCAGGCCAGCATGTGTCGTCGGTGGATCATGGTCGGTTGCAAATGTCGAAATTTCGTGGGTGGGGTCGCAGGTGTCAAAACGCCAGCTGGCCGGAGATATAAAGGCCGCGCTGGCGCCGGTTCGCGGTGATGCCTGGAATGATGTGGCCGAGATCGACCAGCGCCAGTGTCAGCGAGGTGTTCTTGTTCGGTGTCCAGGCGATGAATAGGTCGCGCCAGTCGTCTTCGCGCAGCGCGTTGCCCAGTCCGGCTGCCGCGCCGAGAGACTGCAGATTATTCGGCTTGAATCGGTACTCGGCGCCGATGGCCAGGTCCTTGCGCA
>JBFJZP010000201.1:0-5846 GCA_041622095.1 Burkholderiaceae bacterium
CAGCTCCTGCGCCACCATGCCGCCCATGCTGTGGCCCAGCACCAGGTTGCGCTCGGCGCCGACATGGCGGATCAAGCGGCCCAGCGCATCGGCCAGGGCGCCGGTGGTGTACGGCTCGACCATCTCCGATGCGCCGTAACCCGGCATGTCCCAGGCGACCACCCGGTAACCGGCTTCGGCCAGCGCCGGCATGTTGCGCGCCCAGGCCTGCTGGCCTCCGCCGACGCCATGGAGCAGAAACAAGGCGGTCGGCCCGCTGCCGAGTTCGATCGTCGCCGGCAGTTGGCCTGGCGTCGGCGTCATGCCAACCCGCCTTGCAACTCGCCGTCCCGCACCAGGACCTGCCCATCAAGCGACACGGTGCAGCGGCGCAGCGGAAGGTCGAAGTGGCCCAGCGTATGGCGCCCGGCCACTTCGTTCGCGCCGGTCGAATACAGGAAGTTGCCGGCAAATGCACGCAGTTCGGTGCCGTTGAAGTCGTTCTTGTCGTAAAAAGCCATTGCATCCCAGCGTGCGCGCGGGTTCATGCCCCAGCCCACATGCGATACCGCATACGCCGCACGATCGCCCCAGGCGGCGAAATAGCCGCGCATCAGTTCCGCGTCGAGATGGTGGCCGGCGATATCGATGACGAAGTCGTTTTCGATCTGGAGCACGACCGGCCGCTCCAGGTAGCGCTTGAAGGTCAGGTTGACGTCGCCCTCGTCGAGCACCAGTGTTCCGTTGACGCTGCCGGCGGCCGGGAAAGCCAGGCACAAACCACCGGGCCAGTGCGAAATGCTGCCAGCGCGGGTGGTGTAACCCCAGCCACCACCCACCCGGGCGCCGGCCAGGTCAATCGACAGGTCGGTGCCCGCCGCCGAGTGCACCTGCATCTGGCGCGCATTCTTGAGCAGCCGCATGCCCGCCTTGACCCGGGGCTCCAAGGCGGCGTCCGGCAGGCAGCGCTCGAGCACCTCCGGATGTTCATTCGACACCATCAGCACCCGCGCGCCACCGGCCAGGATCGCCGGCAATTCGGGCGCATGCAGCAGGCCCTCGACGGTGAGGTCCGCCACGAAGCCGCTGCCGGCCAGGGCCTGGATCACCGGGGCCATGCCCCCGATCGCATCCGATGCGCCGGTGGAACGCACCGGAACCGGCGCCGTCAATGCCGGCGTGCGCACCACGACATGGAACACCTGCGCGCCGATCCGGGCCAATGCCAGTTCGGCCAGTTGTACGTTGACCGGACGCGACTGCGTCTCGGACAGGATGGCAGCGGTTTCGCCGCTTTGCACGCCGCACAGGCGAAACGCCTGTGCGAAGGTGTCAATCCACTTGGCCTCGATTCGTTGCTGCATCATGTTCGCCGGCCCTCACAAGCGCGAACCCAGCGCAAAATACCCGCCGCTGTGAAACAGCAGTGGCGTGGCCTCCGCATGGTTGTGGCGCTCCACCTCGGCAATGAACAGGCAGTGGTCGCCGGCGTCCTGCTCCGACACCCGGCGGCATTCGAACCAGGCCGCGGCACCATGCAGATACGGCAATCCATCCTGGTTTTCCGCATGACCGACCTGGCTGAACTTGTCGGGTGCGGCAGAGGCAAACAGCCGCGACACATCGACCTGGGACTCGGTCAGCACATTCACGACGAAGCGCTCGGCCTGCCGGAACACCGGCAGGTTGTGCGAAGCCAGCCGCAGCGCCCAGCTGATCAGCGGCGGATCAAGCGACAAGGCGCCAAACGAATTGGCGGTCAGGCCGACGAAACTGCCGTCCGGCGCGCGGGTGGTGATCACGGTGACACCGGTCGCGAACTGGCCCAGCGCCACGCGCAGTGCCCGCCCGTCGTTGGGCCTGGCAAGCGCAACCGGTGCGGCAGGCGGATTGGAGAGTGGATTCATCACCTGCCATCATAGATGACCGCGTCCGAATCATGCCGCGCGGCCGCGCCAGCCCAGCGCCGTGCGCTATGCTCGGCGCTTAGCCGAATGTGAACGCCCGAACATGACCGAAACGCCAGTAGAACGCAGCCACTTCACCAAGGCCGTCACGGAATTGGGCGAGCATCGGGACGTCGTGGCGTCGTCTGCGATCTTCAATAGCCAGGGTTTCAAGGTGGTCGACAAGGGCGTGTCGATCAACAAGAGCCTGTACGACCGGCTGATGCAGCACAAGCTGGCGCTGCCCCTGGAAGACTCGGTTGTCAGCATGGATGCGGTCAATGGTGAAGCGCTCAAGCGCACCGCCGCGTCGATCATGGAGGACGTG
This sequence comes from Burkholderiaceae bacterium, assembly GCA_041622095.1. Taxonomy (GTDB): domain Bacteria; phylum Pseudomonadota; class Gammaproteobacteria; order Burkholderiales; family Burkholderiaceae_C; genus CAISIP01. The sequence goes on from JBFJZP010000201.1 coordinate 2,254, forward strand.
CCCTTCTTCGGCCGCCTTGCACCCGATCCTGCCAGCCGCAAGCTGATGCTCAATGTGATCGAGACCGTGCCGCTGCCCGAGGCGATGGCGTTCCAGCTCACGGTGGCACGCGACGTACGTCCGGAGATCTACCTGAATCTGGTGCGCACCGCACTGGTCGCGGTCTGGCTGGCCAGGTCCCAGGCCACGCTGCTGTCGCGCTTCGACCTGGGCATGGCCGCCAGTGCCGGGCTGCTGCATGACATCGGCATGCTGCATGTCGACCCGATCCTGCTGCGCCCGCAGCACAAGCTCAACCGCGAGCAGCGTCGACAGCTGTATTCGCACCCGCTGGTCTCGACCACGCTGGTCGAACGCCATCACCAATACCCGCGCGAAGTCATCCGGGCGGTGTCCGAACACCAGGAATACCTCGACGGATCCGGTTATCCGCGCAACCTCTCCGGCGACGTCATCAGCCCGCTCGGCCGGATGGTGTCGCTGGCCCAGGTGGTCGCCGCGATGTTCGCGCCGGCGCGCAATGCGCCGGAGATGCAGTTGTCGGTTTTGCTGCGCATGAATACGCACCGCTACGACCCGACGATGTCGATGCAGATCCTGACACTGGTACAGCCACAACTCGATGTGCTCAGTGCCGCGATCGAGTTGCTCGATGACCCGGTGCAGTTGCTCGGCGAAATCGACGCGATGCTGGCCCGCCTGCCGCTGGACCTGGACAAGGAACCGTCGATGACCCCGGCGCGCCGGGAGGCACTGGCAACCGTGGCCGGACATGGCGCCAAGTTGCGCCGCTCGCTGGCCGGCGTCGGCGCGGTACCCGACCAGCTGGCGCAACTCGGCGACAGCGTCCATGACGAGGCGGTCCGCACGGAACTGACCCTGCTCACACGCGAGGCCACCTGGCAATTGCGCACCCTGGGCCGCGAGGCCCGCCGGCGCTGGCGCGAACAGCCCGAGGACGACTATCCGAAACCGCTGCGCGACTGGCTCGACGATGTCGATGCCTTTGTCACCAAGCTGGCCGGACCGCAGGCCCAGGAGGCACCGGACGCAGATCCGAGCCAGATTCCGACAGACGCCGCCTGAAGCATCGACAAGCCCGCCTTCCGCCTCCATGCTGCTTGCCCCGATCGTGCAAACCGAGGTCGCCGCTGCGCGGCCTGAATCCCTGTCCGACCTGTTCTGGTCATTCAGCCTGCTGGCGCTGCAAGGCTTCGGCGGGGTGCTGGCGGTCGTGCAACGCGAGCTGGTCGAAAAGAAGCGCTGGATGACCCAGGAGGAGTTCATCGAGGACTGGGCGGTGGCGCAGATCATGCCCGGGCCGAACGTCGTCAACCTGGGCTTGATGTTCGGAGGTCGGCATTTCGGCCTGCGCGGTGCGCTGGTCGCCGTCGCCGGCTTGTTGACCTTCCCGACGATGGGGGTGTTGCTGCTGGCCTTGCTGTTTGCCGGCATCGCCGACGAACCGGCGGCACGGGGTGCCTTGCGCGGGCTGGGCGCGGCGGCGGCCGGCCTGATTGCGGCCACCGGCCTGCGACTGCTGCCGGCCATCCGCAACAATGCCATGGGCCGGCGCTTTTGCATCGGCCTGGCGTTGGCCACCTTTGCCGCGATCGCACTGCTGCGGCTGCCCTTGCTGGTGGTCTTGCTCGGCCTGGGCTTGCCAGCGTGCGGCTGGGCCTGGTACCGACTGGGCCGCGCATGAACCTGGTGATGACCTGGCCCGACTGGCTGGCGCTGTTCGGGCATTTTCTTTCGCTGTCGCTGCTGGCGGTGGGCGGCGCAATTGCGCTGGCACCGGACATGCACCGCTATCTGGTGGACGAGCGCCAATGGCTCAGTGACCCGGAGTTCGCGTCGAGCATTGCGCTGGCGCAGGCCGCGCCTGGCCCGAACGTGTTGTTCATTGCGCTGATCGGCTGGAACATCGGACTGAACACCGGTGGCTACGGGGCGGCCTTGCTCGGCAGTTTCCTGGCCATGGTCGGTGCGCTGGTTCCCAGCGCCGCCTTGACCTATGGCGCGAGCCGCTGGGCCCACCACAACCGGACCCACCGCGCGGTACGTGCATTCAAGCTGGCGATGGCGCCGATTGTTGTCGCGCTGCTGGTGGCCACCGCCTGGCTGCTGGCATCGGCCCATGCCGGCAAGCCCCATGCCTGGGCCTCCTGGCTGTTGACGCTGGCCTGCATCTGGCTGGTCTGGCGCACCCGCATCCACATGTTGTGGCTGCTCGGTGCCGGCGCCCTGCTCGGCGCATTCGGCTGGGTCTGAGACCCGCGGTGCCGGGCCCCGGGGTCAGCGGGCCGCGCCGGGCAGGCTGCGCTGGCGCACCGCCTCGTACAGGCAGATCCCGCTGGCCACCGACACGTTCAGGCTCTCGACCGCACCACGCATCGGAATCTGCACCAGCTCATCGCAGGTTTTCATCGTCAGCTGGCGCATGCCCGCTCCTTCGGCGCCGAGCACCAGCGCCACCGGCCGGCGCAGGTCGGTCTGGTACAGGGTCTTCTCGGCGGTGTCGCTGGTGCCGATGATATGGATCGAACGTTCCTTGAGTTCACCCAGCGTGCGGGCCAGGTTCGTGACCATGAAATACGGCACCGTCTCGGCCGCGCCGCTGGCGACCTTGGCCACGGTGGCGTTGATGCCGGCCGCATGGTCCTTGGGCGCGATCACCGCATGGGCGCCGGCGCCGTCGGCCACACGCAGGCAGGCGCCCAGGTTGTGCGGATCGGTGACGCCGTCGAGCACCAGCAGCAGCGGCGCCGACCTTTGCTCCGGCGCCAGTGCCTCCTGCGCCGCCTCCAGGTCTTCCAGCAGCTGGTCCAGGGAATGGGTCTTGGGCAATGGCCGCACCCGTGCGACGACACCCTGATGGGCATGGTTGCCGGACATCCGCGCCAGTTGCATGCCGTCGGACTCGAGCAGGCGCACACCGGCGTCGCGTGCCCGCTCCAGGAACTGGCGCAACCGCGCATCGCGCCGGCTGGCGTCGTAGTGGACCTCGATCACGGAGGCGGGGGCGGTGCGCATGCGCACACCGATTGCATGGAAACCGAACAGAACTTGAGAACTTGCCATTGGCCGATTATCCGCCGCCGCCAAGGCCGGCTAGGGCGTCAAGCGACGGAATCGGCAATTCGTCCGGCTTCGATCGTGATCCGGCGCTGGCAGCGCTGCGCAATCGCCTGGTCATGGGTCACCAGCACCAGTGTCGTGCCCAGTTCGGCGTTGAGGGCGAACATCAACTCCATGATGGTCTCGCCGGTCGCGAAATCCAGGCTGCCGGTGGGTTCGTCGGCCAGCAACACGGCCGGCTTGACCACGAAGGCCCGCGCCAGCGCCACACGTTGTTGTTCGCCGCCACTCAGGACCTTGGGATAATGCCCCAGGCGTTGCGAAAGGCCGACCCGCGCGAGCATCTCGGTGGCGGCCTTGCGCGCGTCCCTGGCGCCGCTGAGTTCGAGCGGCAACATGACGTTTTCCAGCGCGTTCAGGTTGCCCATCAGCTGGAAACTCTGGAACACGAAACCGACCTGCTCGGCGCGTACCGCCGCCCGCGCATCCTCGTCCATGGCAAACAGATCCTG
>JBFJZP010000202.1:0-5822 GCA_041622095.1 Burkholderiaceae bacterium
ACCGCCCGGTTATTTCTGCATGCCGCCGAACGGGTTCTGGCGCAGCTTGCGGATGAGCTCAGCCGGTGAACGGGCTGCAACCGCCCGGCCATCACAAGCCGCCTGCCTGGCAAATGCCAGTGCATGCATCGAGCGCTGATTGCCGTTGAGCGGCAACCATTGGGCATCGTCAATCGGGCTCCACTGGCCGTCGCTGCCATAACGGGCGTAGGTCTTGACCTCGCCCTTGAGACACCAGATGCCCTCGTACATTGCGTTGGCATGGCCCCCGGGCGTCAGGGCCACCATGACATAACGTATCACGCCGTCCTGGCCGATCTGCAGGGTGTCGGGATCGATGCCGACCTTGACCGATACATACGGTGGCATGTCGATCGGAACCAGCCGGTCGATGTTGAATTTCGCGGGCGGCGGGACCTCCAGTTCCTTCCAGTCGGGATCGAGGTCGGCAATTTGTGCCCAACTGCTGGCGGCCATCAACAGGCCTGCGAACAACGTCTTAACGCACCGGGCGCGCATGCGAGTCCTCGGGTTCGCCTTCGGTCACGACATTGGTTCGCGGATCCGGCTCGAAACTGCCACCCGGCGGCAACGCAAACGACGCACCCGGCGGTGCCTCGCCTGCCGGACCATGTTCGTGTTCACGCGCGCGGTTGCCGCTGCGCAGGTAGCGGTTGCGCACGTCATGCCGTGGCAGGTAGCGGGCCAGTTCGGTCAGGGCCATTTCATAGACGCCGCGCTTGAACTCGACCACCATGTCCAGCGGGACCCAGTAGTCGTTCCAGCGCCAGGCATCGAATTCCGGGTGGTCGGTCGCGCGCAGGTTCAGTTGCCAGTCGTAGCCGGTCAGTTGCAGCAGATACCAGATCTGCTTCTGCCCCTTGTAATGGCCTCGCGCATCGCGCCGAATATAACGGTCAGGCACTTCATACCGCAACCAGTCCCGGGTACGGGCGACGACACAGACATGCTCCGGGTGGAGCCCCACCTCTTCATGCAGTTCGCGGTACATGGCCTGTTCGGGAGTCTCTCCCCGATCAATGCCACCTTGCGGAAACTGCCAAGAGTGGGTGCGAATGCGCTTGCCCCAAAATACCTGGTTCCTCTGGTTAAGCAGAACGATGCCGACATTGGGCCGAAATCCGTCCCGGTCAAGCATAATCAAACCCCAATTTTCTAACTGAGACCATTATGCCCGCCCAGCGGCGCATGGCAAAGGTCCCTGTCCTGTCCGAACCCCATGAAAGCCTCCCGATTTTTCATCTCCACCCTCAAGGAAGCACCTGCCGATGCCGAGGTGGCCAGCCACAAACTGATGATGCGTGCCGGCCTGATCAAGAAACTCGGTGCCGGCATCTACAGCTACTTGCCGATGGGGCTGCGCGTCATCCGCAAGGTCGAGGCGATCGTGCGCGAGGAGATGAATCGCGCCGGCGCGGTCGAATTGTCGATGCCGGTGGTGCAACCGGCCGAGTTGTGGCATGAGACCGGGCGCTTTGCCAAGATGGGTCCGGAACTGCTGCGTATCCAGGACCGCCATGCCCGTGACTATGTCGTGCAGCCGACCAGCGAGGAGGTGGTGACCGACATCGTGCGCCAGGACATCCGCAGCTACAAGCAGTTGCCGCGCAACTTCTACCAGATCCAGACCAAGTTCCGCGACGAGCGCCGGCCCCGTTTCGGTCTGATGCGCGGGCGCGAATTCATCATGAAGGATGCCTACAGCTTCGATCAGGACGCGGACACCGCCAAGGCGAGCTACCAGGCCATGGCCATGGCTTATCGGCGCATCTTCGATCGTTTCGGCCTGCGTTACCGCGCAGTGGCGGCCGACAGCGGTGCCATTGGCGGCGACCTGAGCGAGGAATTCCAGGTCATCGCCACCACCGGCGAGGACGCGATCGTCTATTGCCCGGACAGCGACTACGCGGCCAACATGGAAAAGGCGGAGGCATTGGCGCCGACCCAGCCGCGTCCGGCGCCGGCGCAAGACCTGGTCAAGACAGCGACGCCGGGCAAGAGCACCTGCGCCGACGTGGCCCAGTACATGGGTGTCGACCTGCAGCGCACGATCAAGTCGCTGGTGGTCACCTCCGAGGAAAAGGATGACGCGGGCAAGGTGGCCAAGACACAGGTATGGCTGCTGATGCTGCGCGGCGATCACGACCTCAACGAGGTCAAGGCCAACAAGGTGCCGGGCCTGGAGTCGGGTTTCCGCTTTGCAACCCTGGCGGAGATCGACGAGCATTTCGGCTGCAAGCCCGGTTACCTGGGCCTGATCAACATGCGCAAGCCGGTGCGTGTGGTGGTCGACCGCGAGGTCGCCGTCATGCACGACTGGATCTGCGGCGCCAACGAGCCGGATTTCCACTACACCGGCGTCAACTGGGGACGCGATCTGCCTGAGCCCGATGTCGTGGCGGATTTGCGCGATGTCGTCGCCGGCGACCCTTCGCCGGATGGCCACGGTGTGCTGGCGATCGAGCGCGGCATCGAAGTCGGCCATGTGTTTTACCTCGGCACCAAATACAGCCGCGCGATGAACGCCACCTTCCTCGATGCCGCCGGCAAGCCGCAGTTCTTCGAAATGGGTTGCTACGGCATCGGCATCACCCGGTTGCCGGCAGCGGCGATCGAGCAGAACCACGACGAGCGCGGCATCATCTGGCCAGATGCGCTGGCGCCATTCACCGTGGTTGTCTGCCCGATCGGCCCGGACCGCAGTCCGGAGGTCAAGGCGGCGGCCGAAAATCTGTATGCGCAACTGCTGCAGGCCGGTGTCGACGTGATCCTGGATGACCGGGGCGAGCGCCCGGGTGCCATGTTTGCCGACTGGGAGTTGATCGGGGTGCCCCATCGTGTCACCATAGGCGACCGGGGGCTCAAGGAAGGGCAGGTCGAGTACCAGCACCGGCGCGAGTCGGCGGCCACCAAGGTGGCACTCGACGAGATCCTGGGCCTCGTCATAACCAGATTGGGGCATTGAGGGGTTTGGCAGAACGCGCCATCAGTATCCATCGCGACGGCAGCAAAGGCGCCGGGCTGTCGCGCCGGCGCTGGCTGGCCAGCATGTTGCCGATCGGCCCGCTGGCGACCTGGCACGGGTCGGCGCGTGCCGGTGGCCAGCTGGAGGAACCCTTGATCGATTCGGTGCGCACCGCGCTCACCGCGTCGATCAACAGCGCCGCGCCGCCGGTACCGGAGTTTGCCGACACCGCATCACGTATCGCCTATCTGCGCTGGCTCAGTGCGATGAGTACCCGATTGCGCCGGCGCAAGGCCGACCTGGAGACCCGCACCGAGTTCCTGCAGACCGTCTGGTACGAGAGCAAGCGGGCCGGCCTGGACACGACGCTGGTGCTGGGCCTGATCCAGGTCGAGAGCGGATTTCGCAAGTTCGCGGTGTCGAGTGCCGGCGCCCGGGGCTACATGCAGGTGATGCCGTTTTGGACCCGGGTGCTGGCTTCCGGCGACCCTTCGGTGTTGTTCCACATGCAGACCAATCTGCGCTTTGGCTGCGTGATCCTGCGCCACTACCTGGATCGGGAGAACGGCGACCTGTTCATGGCGCTGGGGCGCTACAACGGCTCGCGCGGCAAGGACACTTATCCGCGCGCGGTGATGGGCGCGACGCGCCAGTGGCAATACAACACCGCCTGAGCAACACACCCCGCGGCCGGGCATCGCGCCAGGACCGGCCTACTGCATGAAGCCGATCGATGCCTTGCGCGCCGCCGATCGCGGCAGGTCGGAAACCTGCACCGTATCGCGGTTGTCCAGCCGGGCATTGCCGAATCCGGTCATCAGCGCACGGCGCATGTCGCGCGGCGACAACTCCGCCAGCCGATCGAGCAGATCGGCTGACGGCTCCGGCGTGAAGCGCTGGCCCCAGCCGTGGTCAGCGCGGATCGCCTGGTAGAGATTGCGCGCGATCTGGCGCGCCGCCTCGTCATCGGGCGGCTCGACCCAGAACACATTCATCCGGTTCAGGATCGGCTCGGGTATCGCGCGCTCGTCGTTGGCGGTGGTGATCCAGATCACCTGGCTGGCATCGATCGGCACCTCGGCGAACTCGTCGGTGAAGTTCTGCGCGGTGTCGTGTTCCAGCAGGCTGTACAAGGCGCCGAGCGGGTCGTACTGGGCGTCGGCGCTGGCCTTGTCGATCTCGTCGACGACGATGACCGGGTTGGCATATTCGCCGTCGACCAGCGCCTCGAACACCTTGCCGGGTTTCGCGCCTTTCCATTGCGACGAGGCACCGGACAGCAGCCAGCCGGCGGTCATGGAACTCATCGGCACCAGGCTCATGCCGGTGCCGAGCAGGTCGGCAAGCTTGCGCGCGAAATGGGTCTTGCCGATCCCCGGCGGCCCCAGCAGCAGGATCGGGGTGACTTCCAGCCCGTCATGGCTGTCCTGGGCCAGCGCGACATGGCGCTTGACGTCGTCCAGCACTTCATGGAAGTTGGGCAGCGCCGCATACAGGCTGCCCATGTCGGGCACGCCGGAGGGCTTGACCTGGAACCGTTGCGGGCCGCGATCGAGCATGCGCTGATAGGTCGAACGCAGGCTGTCGTAGTCGCGGTCGGCCAGGCTGTCGAGCTTGCGCTGCACATCGTGGGGTTCGAACACCCTGCGCATCTGGGCAACCGGCAAGCGGAACCCGGAAGACGGGGAAACTGACTTGTCAAACTCCATGACCGGCTCCTTTCGCAAACCTGTGTTCATTCAATCACAGCTTGGTCCAGGCGCAAACCGGTCGGCAAGTCGATAGGCGGGAAATTGTTGCAAACATGCCGACAAACAGGCAGCATGCTTGAGGATGGCGGATGGCGCCAGGAATGTCTGTACCCCCGGAGCCAGCCTGCCGCGGCAGGCCGCGATCAGTGGCGTTTGGCCAGCACCTGCTGCAACTCACCGTTTTCGTACATCTCCATCATGATGTCCGAACCACCGATGAACTCGCCGCCCACATACAGCTGCGGAATCGTCGGCCACTGGCTGTAGTCCTTGATGCCGGCACGGATTTCCTGGTCCTCCAGCACGTTGACGGTCTTGACCTGGCGCGTGTCGACGCCGCAGGCTTTCAGGATCTGGATCGCGCGGCCGGAAAAGCCGCACTGGGGAAAACTGGCGGTGCCCTTCATGAACAGAAGGACCTCATTGGACTTGACCAGTTCATCGATGCGTTGTTGTGTGTCGCTCATTGGCTTCTCCTGGGAAAACTGCGCTGATTATTTCACCTTCCGGCGGCGCGCGTCACGCAGGCCTGTTCTTGCCCTGTCCCGGCCGATGCCCATTGACCGCCGGAGCAGCGCCAGTGACCCGCCAGGTCATGGCGCGCGCCCAGGTTCTGGTAGCCGGCGCCCTGCAGCAGCGCATGGACCTGGGGTCCCTGGTCGAATCCGTGTTCGAGCAGCAACCAGCCCCCCGGCCGCAGGTGTTGTGTCGCGCCGGCAATGATGATGCGCAGGTCGTGCAGGCCGTCGTGCCCCGACGTGAGCGCGCTGACCGGCTCATGCGCCAGGGCGGGCAGGTGCGGATCGTCCTGCCGGATATAGGGCGGGTTGGACACGATGCAGTCGTAGCTGCCGGTCACCGGCTCGAACCAGGAGCCGTGCAGCCATTGCAGCTGCAGTCCCAGGCGGGACGCGTTGTCGCGCGCCAGCGCCAGCGCCGGGGCGCTGGCATCCACCGCGTCGACCAGCAGCTGCGGCCGCGCATGGCGCAGCGCCAGCGCGATCGCACCACTTCCGGTGCCCAGGTCCAGCAGCCGGTGCGGGTCCTGCGGCTCGCGCGGCGTCAAGGCATCGACACATGCCAGG
>JBFJZP010000203.1:0-5821 GCA_041622095.1 Burkholderiaceae bacterium
CACGGCGGAGCGTACGTAGCGTGTCCAGCTCGCGCCCTGGAACAGGCCGAGCACCATGACCGGCATGATCGACTGCTTGATGTGTTCCCACCACCAGGTCCAGCCGGTCGCCTGGATGTCGGCGCGGTAGACGAAGGGCAGCCAGTCCAGCGTGATCGAGAACAGCAGGATGAACAGGATGCCGGTGAAGAAGGTCGGCAGCGAGAAGCCGATGAAGGCCAGCGTATTGGCGATCTGGTCGAACAGCGAATACGGCCGGGTGGCGGAGTAGATGCCCACCGGCAAGGCGATCGCCAGCGCCACCAGCTGCGACGCGCCGATGATCGCTAGCGTCACCGGCACGCGCTGCAGGATCAATTGGTCGACATCGACGCGGCTGATGAAGGAAAAGCCCCAGTCACCCTGCAGCATGGCGGTGAGCCAGCGGAAATAGCGCTGCCAGACCGGGTCGTCCAGGCCGAACTTCTCGCGCAGCATCACCCGCACCTCGGCCGGCACGTTCGGGTTGGTCGCCAGTTCCTCGAACGGGTCGCCAGGCGCCAGTGCCAGCACGGTGAACAACACCACGCTGATGCCCAGCAGGCTGGGCACCATCAGCAGCAGGCGCCGCAGAATGTAAGGTCCCACGGACGTTATCGGTCTGGATCAGCGATCAATCAGGCTTCGCGGAACCACTCCATCAGCTTCCAAAGGTCGTTGTCCCAGCCCGACAGCGGTGCGTTGAGCTTGAGGTTGGTGCCTGAGGCGCGTGGGCGCCACACCACCGGTATCACTGCCTGGTCGTTGCAGACCAGGTCGTTCATTCGGATGTACATCGAGGCCCGCTTGACCGGGTCGAGTTCGTTCTGCGCGTCCTTGTAGAGCTTGTCGTATTCGGCGTTGGCCCAGCGCGTGATGTTGCGACCCTGCCACTTGTTGGCCTTGGACGAGGCCTCCCACGATGTGTACTGATCCATGAAACGTTCGGCGTCGGGCTGCGTCATCGTCGTGGTGTACATCTGCATGTCGCACCAGAACTTGCCGTAGGTGTCGGGGTTGGCCACGTCCGACGAGAAAAACACCGACGCGGTGACGGACTTGAGTTCGAGCTCGATGCCGGCCTTCTGGCAAGCCTGCTTGACGATCGCCTGCGTGCTCTGGCGCGGGCCGTTGATCGAGGTCTGGTAGACGAACTTGAGCTTCTTGCCGCCTTTCTCGCGGACACCGTCGCTGCCTTTTTTCCAGCCTGCGGCTTCGAGTGTCGCGTTGGCCTTGTCGATGTTGAATTCCCATTTCGTGTTCTGTGAGCGGAACCGGGGCGGCGCGTTCAGGAAATTGCCGGTGGCGATGCCGGCACGCCCGTAGATGAAATCCTGCACGCTCTTGCGGTCGATCAGCATGGCCATTGCCGCGCGCACCGCCGGGTCGCTGAAGATCGGGTGCTTGCTCTTCGGGTTGGCGCGTTCGCCGTCGACCTCGGTGTTCGGGTCGGACTGGTTGAGCTGGATGAACTCGATGTTGCCGCCGGCGGTGATCGAGACCTTGCCCTTGCCGCCGACCTCCATCTTCTTGAGCACCTCGTCCTCGACCTGCAGGTTCCATGCGTAGTCGTATTCGCCGGTCTGCAAAACAGCCCTGGCGGCGGAAGCCGCGTCACCGCCACCCTTCATCTCGATCGAGTCGAAATGCGGCCGGTTGGCCATGTGGTAGTTGGTGTTGATGTCGCCACGCACCATGTCGCCCGGCTTGAAGTCGGCGAACTTGTAGGGTCCGGTGCCGACCGGCTTGAGGTTGTTGGGCGCGTCACGCGACTTGGCGCCGGTATACGGGCTGAACAGGTGTTTCGGAATCAGCATGCCGGTCGTACCGACAAACGCGTCGGCCCAGAACGGGGTCGGTTTCTCGAACACGACCTTGATCGTGTGCGAGTCGATTTTCTCGACCTTGATGTCCTTGAAACTGCCGACCGTGACGGCGGCCGTCGCCGGGTCCTTGGCGTATTCCCAGTTGAACACGCAGTCGTCGGCGGTGAACGGCTGGCCGTCGTGCCAGGTCACGCCGCGTTTGAGTTTCCAGGTGACCGACTTGCCGTCCGCCGCCAGGCCGCCGTTCTGGCGCGACGGTATCTCGGCTGCCAGCACCGGAAACAGGTTGCCGTCCGGGTCCCAGGCCGCCAGCGGCTCGTAGAAGATGCGCGAACCTTCCTGGTCCTTGGTGCCGACCGCGAAGTGCGGATTGAGCAAGGTCGCACCCTGCCACCACAAGACCTTGAGCGGGCCACCGCCACCGCGTTTGGTCGGCTTGTAGCTCGACGCGGTCTGCGCCATCGCGATACCCGAATGCAGCAGCATCATCGATGCCATCGGTGCGGTCAGTCCCAGGCCCACCATATGCTGGACAAACGATCGCCGTGGCAGGCGACCGTCACGGACTTCCTCGATCAACCCACGCAGCTCACGTTCTTGCATCTTCATCTCCAGTTGACGGACATTCAGGTAAACGCTTGGACGCGGTTGGGCCGCGGTCGGGCCATGCTAGCAGTCGGTGTGTATTCCGATATCAGGGTATGCCCGCAGCCGATATTTGCAATTTGCGGGCCAGTTTTGTACGGGTCGACTTTGCACTACGATGCGGCTCTTCGCAGCAACTCCGGTGCAAGGCTCGTGCCATGGGCCGGCGCCCGATCGGACATGGATCCAGACGTTCTCATCGTGCACGGCCCCGCGCTTCCCATGACGCCGTTGGTGCTGGATTCGCCCCATTCCGGGTATCGGTTCCCGGCCGATTTTGGTGCCTGTGCCGACGTCCATGCCTTGCGCGACGGCGAGGACTGCTTCATCGACATGTTGTACCTGCCGGCCACCGAGCGGGGCGTGCCGCTGCTGGCGGCGCAGTTCCCGCGTACCTACCTGGATCCGAACCGGCATGCGCAGGATATCGACCTGGAACTGTTGCAGGACGGTTGCTGGCCCGACGCTTATCAGCCCAGCGGCAAGGCCCGGCTCGGCAAGGCGCTGATCTGGCGCACCGTCGGCGAAGGCCAGCCGATCTACGACCGCAAGCTGTCGGTCGAGGAGGTGCGCGCGCGGGTGCAGCGTTACCACCAGCCGTACCATGCGGCCTTGCGCGGCCTGATCGATGCCGCACATGCCGCCTTCGGCGTCAGCGTCCACCTGAACTGCCATTCGATGAACGCGATGAGCGGCGCGCTGGGGGTTGCCGGTCCCGGTGTCGTCCATGCCGATGTCGTGCTCGGCGATCGCGACGGCAGCACCTGCGATCCGGCCTTGACGGGCTTTGTCCGGACGATGTTGTCGGCGCGCGGCTACGACGTGAAGGTCAACGACCCGTTCAAGGGCGTGGAACTGGTGCGTGCCTATTCCGATCCGGCAGCCGGCCGGCACAGCCTGCAGATCGAGGTGAACAAGCGCCTGTACATGAACGAGGTCACGCGCGAGCGCCACTCCGGTTTCGAGCGCCTGCAGGCCGATCTGATGGACCTGGTCGATGCCTTGTGCCGGCGCTACATGCCGGACGGTGGGTCCGGCGGCTGAAATATGCGCGCCCGGCAGCAGGCCAGGGCGCCGATCCACTAGCATCCGGACATGGCTGAACCTTCCGCTTCCGAACGCGACCGCCCATCGGTGCCACCCGAGACCGTCCTGCGCCAGTTCGGCCGGCCGGAGCAGGGCTGGCGCATGCGCATGTACATCATCATCTTCGAGGCGGATACCCGCGACGGGAAACTCTTCGACCTGGTCCTGATCGCGATGATCCTGGCCAGCCTGGTGGTGGTGGTGCTGGGCAGCATCGCGTCGGTGCACGCGCAGTATGCCGAGGTGCTGTATGTGCTGGAGTGGACATTCACGCTGCTGTTCACCGTCGAATACATCGCGCGCCTGTCCTGTGTGCGCAACCCGATGCAATATGCGCGCAGCGGCTACGGCATCATCGATCTGATGGCGGTGTTGCCGACCTACCTGGCCTTGCTCGTGCCCGGTGTCAGCGCGCTGGTCGATGTGCGGGTGCTGCGCCTGCTGCGCGTGTTCCGCATTCTCAAGCTGGCCGAATATGTTGCCGAGTTCGGTGCGCTCGGCCAGGCGCTGGCGGCGTCGCGGCGCAAGATCCTGGTGTTCATGTCCTTCGTCATGCTGGTGGTGATGGTCATGGGCACGCTGATGTACGTGGTGGAAGGGCCGCAGCACGGCTACACCAGCATTCCGGTCGGTGTGTACTGGGCGATCACGACCATGACCACGGTCGGCTTCGGTGACATCACGCCGCAGACCGACCTGGGCCGCATCATCGCGTCGCTGATGATGCTGATCGGCTGGGGCACGCTGGCCGTGCCCACCGGCATCGTCAGCGCCGAGTTCACCGCACAGAAGATGCACCGCGAGCCGACCACCCGGACCTGCCATGAATGCCTGAGCGAGGGCCATGTGCCCAGCGCGCGCTTTTGCCGCGACTGCGGCGCCGCCTTGCCGCCCTGGCGTCGCGACCGGCCGGCGGCGGACAAGGCGAGCGCCGGGACGCGAGATCCGGACAAGGGCTGATACCGGTCAGGGGCAGCAGTGCAGGTCGGTTTGGTGTTGTCGTGGCGGCTGGAGCCCGTGTCAACGCCACGCGTCAGGCAGCAGCCGGCGCTGGACAATGTCCCGGATTTCCCGCGCGACCGTCCGTGACGCGTCGCTGCCAGGCTTGCGGCTGGATGTGACCAGCGACAAGGTACGCGGAACCATTGGCGCGACCAGTCGGGCGGCCGACAGCCGACCGAGTTCCAGGTCCTCGTGTACCGCCTGTCCCGGCAACACGGTACACAGGCCGGCCTGCACCACCAGGTCCTTCATGATCAGCAGGGAATCCGACTCCACCGCGACCTTGAGCTGTATGCCGACCCGCCGCGAAACCTGGTCGAGCGCAACCCGTAAACCGTTCGGACGGGCGGCCAGCACCAGCGGGTGCTCGGCCAGTTGCCGGAACCGCAGTTCCTGGCCCTTCGGAAAGGTGCCGGGCGCGCCGATGACCAGGCTCTCGAGCACACCCAGCTTCTCCTCGCCACGGCGCGTGACGCGACCATACCGGTTCACCACCGCCAGATCCAGATGCCCGTCGTTCAACTGGTCCTCCAGCGGATTGCTGAATCCTTCGTCGAACTGCAGCCGGATGCGCGGATAACGTTCGCACAGGCGCTGATACAACATGCCGACCAGTGGCCGGGCGGCCCCCGGAACGACGCCAAGGCGTACCACGCCACTGGGTCCGTCACCCGCTTCGGCCGCCTCGGCGGCGGCCTGGCGCATCGCCTCGATGGCCTCGCGCAGACGCGGTGCCAGCCGTTCGCCGGCGGGTGTCGGTGTCACGCCGCGCCCGGTGCGCTCGAACAGGCGGCAACCGAGCTGCGCCTCCAGGGCTGCCACATGCCGGGTGACGACGGACTGCGCGACTTCGAGCTGGGTTGCAGCGCGCGACATGCTGCGCGCCTCGACAACCGCCAGGAAAGCTTCGATCCGATGCAGGTTCAAAACAGGGTCATTCATGCTTTGAAAGCATATCTGAAATGATATTCAAGGGCTTGTTCAGCATGGCATTCGATTCATACACTGCGGCGCATGAACTCTCACAACACCGTCTCGGCCTCCCGGACGCTCTTGCAGCCAGGCGGCGCGCCAAAGGACGGCGCGCGTCTGTGGTGCCCGTTGTTGACGCCATTCGACAGCAGCGGCGAGATCGACCACATGCGGTTGCGCCGCCACATGGACTTCCTGAGGCCGGCGGTCGACGGTTTTCTCGTACCCGGGTCCACCGGTGACGGCTGGACCCTGTCGCAGGAACAGACGCA
>JBFJZP010000204.1:0-5813 GCA_041622095.1 Burkholderiaceae bacterium
CCAGCGCGCGGTCGCTGCGATGAAGGCCGGCCACTTCACCGACGAGATCACGCCGATCGAGGTCACCGAGCGCACCCCCGACCTGGACACCGGCGCGGTGGCGCTCAATACCCGCACCGTGTCGCTCGACGAAGGCGCCCGGCCGGACACCTCGCTCGAAGGCCTGACCAAGCTCCGCGCGGTGTTCGCCGCGCGCGGTTCGGTCACCGCCGGCAACAGCTCGCAGACCTCGGACGGCGCCGGTGCGCTGGTGCTGGCCAGCGAGAAGGCGGTCAAGCAGTTCGGCTTGACGCCGCTGGCGCGTTTCGTCAGTTTTGCCAGCAAGGGCGTGCCGCCGCACATCATGGGCATCGGCCCGATCGAGGCGATTCCGGCGGCCTTGCGCAGCGCCGGGCTGAAGCAGGACGACATCGACTGGTTCGAGCTCAACGAGGCGTTTGCCGCGCAGTCGCTGGCGGTCATCAACACCCTGGGGCTGGATCCGGCCAAGGTCAATCCGCTCGGCGGCGCGATTGCGCTGGGCCATCCGCTGGGCGCCACCGGTGCGATCCGCGCCGCGACGGTGATCCACGGCCTGCGCCGTAGCCAGAAACGCTACGGCATGGTCACGATGTGTGTAGGCATGGGACAAGGCGCGGCAGGAATCTTCGAGCGGGTCTGACCCGTGGCGCAAGCAACGCATCCGTTCGACCAGGCGATCGCGCTGACGACGCAAGGCCCGGACCTGTTCGTCGGCCACACCAGCGCCGACTACTGGAACATGGTCGGGCCGTACGGCGGCGTCACCGCCGCAACCGTGTTGCGGGCGGTGCTGCAGCATCCGTCCTGCCTGGGTGTTCCGGTTGCGCTGACGGTGAACTATGCGGCCGCGGTGCGCGAAGGCGCATTCACGGTACACGCCCACGCCGCGCGGACCAACCGCGCCACCCAGCACTGGGTGGTCGAGATCACCCAGCCGGACGCACAGGCGCAGCCCGAGGTGGTGCTGACCGCCACCGTGATGACGGCGGTGCGGCGCGACACCTGGGGCATCAACGACACGCCGATGCCGCAGGTGCCGATGCCCCAGGAAGTGGTATCTCCGCCCTGGAAGTCGCCCGTCGAATGGATCAAACGCTACGAAGTGCTGCAGATGCAGGGTCCGTTGCCGCTGCAGTGGGACGAAGTGGTATCCGCGCAGGGGCCCGACGAGGCCAGCCTGAGCCGGCTCTGGATGCGCGACGCGCCGGCGCGGCCGCTCGACTACTGCTCGCTGGCGGCGCTGGCCGACGTGTTTTTTCCGCGCATCTACCTGCGCCGCACCCGCCGGGTGCCGGCCGGTACGGTGTCGATGACGGTCTACTTCCATGCAGATGACGCCTTGTTGCACGAGGTGGATGACGGCTACGTGCTCGGCCAGGCCCGGGCCCATGCCTTCCATGCCGGTTTCCATGACCAGAGCGCGCAGTTGTGGAGTGCGACCGGCAAGCTGTTGGCCACCAGCATGCAACTGGTCTACTACAAGCACTAGGGACGGGACGCAATGACATCTGCCAACAACAAGCCCGCGGTGGCCCTGGTCATCGGCGCCGGCGACGCCACCGGCGGCGCGATTGCGCGGCGCTTCGCGCGTGAAGGCCTGACCGTCTGCGCCACGCGCCGCCATGCCGACAAGCTCGAGCCCTTGCTGGCACGGATTCGCGCCGACGGCGGCGTGGCCCACGGCTTCGGATCGGATGCGCGCGACGAGGACGCGGTGATCGCGCTGGTCGAGCAGATCGAATCGACGATAGGGCCGATCTCGGTGCTGGTGTTCAACATTGGCGCCAATGCGCCGAGCAGCATCCTGCAGGAGACGAGCCGGCGCTACACCAAGATCTGGGAGATGGCCTGCCTGGCGGGTTTTCTGAACGGCCGCGAGGTCGCCAAACGCATGGTGGCGCGCGGTGGCGACGGTCCCAAGGGTACGATCATCTTCACCGGAGCGACCGCGTCGCTGCGCGGTTCGGCGCATTTCGCTGCGTTTGCGGGCGCCAAGCATGCACTGCGGGCGCTGGCCCAGAGCATGGCGCGCGAACTCGGGCCGATGGGGGTGCATGTGGCCCATGTGGTGATCGACGGCGCGATCGACACCGCGTTCATCCGCGACAATTTCCCCGACCGGTATGCACGCAAGGCGCAGGACGGTATCCTGAACCCTGACCATATCGCCGACCAGTACTGGATGCTGCACCGCCAACCCCGCGATGCCTGGACCCAGGAACTCGACCTGCGCCCCTGGAACGAGAAATTCTGAGCCACACCACGGCACAACAAGCGAGAGAGACACCATGACCCGATCCGTTGAGTTCCTTTTTGACTTCGGCAGTCCGGCCGCCTACCTGGCCTGGACCCAGCTGCCTGACCTGGCGGCGAAGACCGGCGCCACGGTCGATATCCAGCCGATGCTGCTCGGCGGCGTGTTCCAGGCCACTGGCAACCGGGCGCCGATCTCGGTGCCGCTCAAGGGCAGCTACCTGTTCAAGGACCTGAACCGATTTGCCCGCACTTACGGGGTGCCGCTGGTGATGAATCCGCATTTCCCGATCAACACCATCTTGTTGATGCGTATCGACGTCGGCATGCTCGAGTCCGGCCACCCGAAATTGCAGGCTTATCGCGACGCGGTGTTCCGTGCGATCTGGGTCGACCAGCGCAACATGGGCGACCCGGATACGGTGGCCGAGGTGTTGACCGCTGCCGGGCTGGACGCGCCGGCGCTGATGGCGCTGGCGGCCGATCCAAAGGTGAAGGAGGCGCTCAAGGAGCGCACCCAGCAGGCGGTGGACCGCGGCGTTTTCGGTGCCCCCACTTTTTTTGTCGGCGACGAGATGTTCTGGGGCCAGGACCGGCTCGATTTCGTCCGCGCCGCCTTGACCAACTGATGAACCAGGAGTTTTTGCGATGAGCGACATATTGACCGACGTGACCGATGGCGTGATGACCATCACCTTCAACCGGCCCGACAAGAAGAACTCGATCACCGCGGCGATGTATGCCGCAATGGCCGACGCACTGGCGCAGGCCAGTGAACAGGACGCGATCCGTGTGATTGTCTTCCAGGGGAGCGAAGTGATCTTCTCCGCCGGCAACGACATCGCCGACTTCCTCGACCGGCCGCCGACCACTGCGGACGCACCGGTGTTCCGTTTCCTGCAAGGCATCGCCGCCTTCCCCAAGCCGGTGATCGCCGCGGTCTGCGGCCCGGCGGTCGGTATCGGCACGACGATGCTGATGCATTGCGACCTGGTCTATGCCGGCGACAACGCGGCGTTCTCGCTGCCCTTTGTCAACCTCGGCCTGTGTCCGGAGGCTGCGTCCAGCGTGCTGGTGCCGCAGATGCTGGGTTACCACCGCGCGGCCGAGGCCTTGTTGCTCGGTGAACCCTTCATGGCGGAGGCCGCGCTGGAGGTCGGGCTGGTCAACCGCATCGTGCCGCCGACCGAAGCCAACAACCTGGCGCAGGCGCAGGCCCGCAAGCTGGCCGCCAAGCCGATCAGTTCGCTGGTCGAGACCAAGCGGCTGATGAAAAAGGGCCAGGCGGAACTGGTGGCACAGCGCATCGGCGAGGAGAGCGCCATCTTCTCGCGCATGCTCGGCGAACCGGCTGCGCGCGAGGCCTTCAGCGCCTTCATGGAGAAACGGCGCCCCGATTTTTCGCGCATCTGACGTCTCGCATGTCCGACTGCGCGTCGCATGACGCGTCCACCGCAGCCGGCTCTTTCTAATTTATCCGCAGGAGACAACATGACCACCCTCGCAGGCAAGACACTTTTCATCACCGGCGCCTCGCGTGGCATCGGTCTGGCGATCGCCAAACGCGCCGCGGCCGATGGCGCCAACATCGTCGTGGCAGCCAAGACCGCCGAAGCCAATCCGAAGCTGCCCGGCACCATCCACAGCGCGGCGGCGGAGATCCAGGCCGCCGGCGGCAAGGCGCTGGCCTTGCAGGTCGACATCCGCGAAGAGGATTCGGTGCGGGCGGCGGTGGCGCAGGCGGTCGCCACCTTTGGCGGCATCGACATCCTGGTGAACAACGCCAGCGCGATCAGCCTGACCGGCACCGACACCACGCCGATGAAGCGCTTCGACCTGATGCATTCCGTCAATGCGCGCGGCACCTATCTGTGCACCATGGTCTGCCTGCCGGAGCTGCGCAAGTCGGCGGCCCTGCGGCGCAACCCGCATGTGTTGACGATGTCGCCGCCGCTGTCGATGCGCACCCACTGGTTCGAGAACCACACCGCGTACAGCATGGCCAAGTACGGCATGAGCATGTGCACGCTGGGCCATTCCGGCGAGTTCCTGAAATACGGCATCGGCGTGAACAGCCTGTGGCCGCGCACCGCGATCGCCACCGCCGCGCTGCAGATGATTCCGGGCGTCGACCTGGCGCGCTGCCGCAAGCCGGAGATCCTGGCCGATGCGGCGTATCTGGTGTTGACCAGCGACAGCAGCGAGACCGGCAACTTCTACATCGACGACACCTTGCTCGCCAGCCACGGCATCACCGACCTGGAGCCGTATTCGGTGACGCCGGGCACGACCGAATTCGTGCCGGACTTCTTTGTCGACTGATTCCTTGTCGACCGGATCTGTCCTGGCCTTCGTCCTGGGTGCCGTAGACTTGCCGATGATCCGGCAGTCGCACGGTCTTTTGCGACCAGGAAGAAAAGGACGCTGAACATGCCCATGGGCTCTGCGGAAGAACTTCTCGAAGCCCACCACGGCATGTTGATCGATGGGCTCACCGCTGTGTTCGGTGCGTTCGACCAGGAGATGCTCAAGCATGTGCTGCGCCGGGTCGAGTGGCTCGAGCTCGGCGGCGGCGATGTACTGTTTCGCCAAGGCGATTGCGACGAAAGCCTGTTCTTCGTTGTCAGTGGCCGCTTGCGGGTATCGCATGTCGATGCCTCCGGTGCACGGCTGGTGCTCGGCGAAATCGCGCGCGGCGAGACGGTCGGCGAGATGGCGTTCTTCACCGGCGAGCCGCGCACCGGCACCGTCGTGGCGATCCGCGACAGCGTGTTGGCACGGTTCTCGAATGCGGTATTCCGCGAATTGCTGCTGGCCTATCCGCTGGTGTCGCTGAACATGACACGCCAGGTCATCGAGCGATTCAAGCGGGTCAACGAACAGCGCAAGCCGGTGGCCAAGCCGGTGATCATCGGCCTGAGCGCGATCACGCCGGGCGTCGATGGCGCCGGATTCGCGCACACGCTGGCGGGCGAGTTGCGCCAGCATGGGCGGGTCACGGTGGTCACCTCCGCGCTGATGGACGAATTCCTGGGTGCGCCGGGTGCTGCCCAGGCGCCGCGCAGTGACAGTGAGTTGTCGCGCCGGGTCACCTTGCGGCTGGAACGGATCGAGGCTGAAAACGAGTTCGTGCTGTTCGTCGCCGACCCGCAGTGCACCGCCTGGACGCAGCGCTGCGTGCGCCACTGCGACGAATTGCTGCTGGTGGCCGACGCCGACCGGGCGGAAGGACTGCATCCGAACGAAGCCGGGTTGTACAAGGCCGACGACCTGGACGAGGCCAATGCCATGCTGGTGTTGCTGCATCCGGACGACCGGCGCTCGCCGACCGATACCCAGCGCTGGTTGCGCGATCGGCGACTGGCGGGCCACCACCATGTGCGCCGCACGCTCAAGCGCGACTGGCAACGCCTGGCCCGCATCATCAGCCGCAATGCGGTCGGGCTGGTGTTGTCCGGTGGCGGCGCCCGGGGTTTCGCCCACCTGGGGGTATTGCGGGCGATGGAGGAGCACGCCATCCGGGTGGACCTGGTGGCCGG
>JBFJZP010000205.1:0-5801 GCA_041622095.1 Burkholderiaceae bacterium
AGCAGGCGCGCGAGCAAGGCATCGTCGACCGAGCCGGTGTCGGACCAGGCGCCGTCGCGGTCGAACGGTTCGCCCCGGTGGCGCAGGCACCAGTGGTCCATCAGCGCATTGCCCGGGCCGCAGTCGAAACCCAGCACCGGTGCGTCGTTGTTGTCGTCGCCCTTTGACGCCGGCAATACCGTGATGTTGGAGATGCCGCCGATGTTGACGACGCAGACATCGGTGTCGGCCCGGCCGAACACGTCGCGGTGGAATGCCGGAACCAGCGGTGCGCCTTGGCCGCCGGCGGCCAGGTCGCGGCTGCGAAAGTCGGCCACCACGTCGATGCCGGTCAGCTCCGCCAGCAGCGAGGGGTTGTTCAGTTGCACGGTGTAGCCGCAGCCGTCGAATTCCTGCGGGCGGTGCCGCACCGTCTGGCCGTGTGCGCCGATGGCCGCCACGTCGGCCGGGTCGACGCCGGCGGCCGCCAGCAGCTGCTGCACGACGGCGGCGTAACTGCGCGCCAGCGTGTTGGCGGCCAGGGCGGCTCGGTGGATTTCGTTGTCGGCTGCGCGGTTCAGCGCCAGCAGTTCGGCGGCGAATGCCGCATCGAAGGGCTGGTAGGCATGCTGCAGTACCTGCAGCGTGCCGGAACCGAAGTCGACCAGTACCCCGTCCACGCCGTCGAGCGAGGTGCCCGACATCAAACCGGCATAGAGGTCGACCATGCGGCTTGGGCCGGAGGTGGACGGTTTATTCGATCGTCACCTTGCCGACGGTGGCGGCCGCAGCGAGCTGGATGCGGGCGATTTCGGCACTGCGCGTGAAGAGGGGGCGGGCCTGGGCCGTCACCGGAATCGCTTCGCTGTTCTGGGCGATCGTCATCGGATCGACGTGCGAGCCGTTGACACGGAACTCGAAGTGCAGGTGCGGCCCGGTCGACCAGCCGGTCGAGCCGACGGCGCCGATCTTCTGGCCCTGCTCGACGCGTTCGCCGCGCTTGACGAAGATCTTGCTCATGTGGGCGTACAGGGTGGACTTCTGGCCGCGGTGGCCGATCTGGACCACGTTGCCATAGCCGTTCTGCCAGCCGGCGAATTCGACCACGCCCTCTCCGACGGTACGGATCGGGGTGCCGGTGGGCGCTGCGTAGTCGACGCCCAGATGCCGGCGCCACTCCTTCTTGATCGGGTGGAAGCGCATCTTGAAGCCGCTCGAGACCCGCGAGAACTCCATCGGCGAGGCCAGGAAACTGCGTCGCATGCTTTCGCCGTCGAGCGTGTAGTAGCCGCCCTTGGCCTGTGGTTCCTGGAACCACATGGCCTGGAAGGTCTTGCCGTTGTTGACGAACTCGGAGCTCAGCACGCGGCCGCTGCGCAGCGGCTCGCCGTCGCCTTCGAGGGTTTCGTAGACGATCGAGAAACGGTCGCCCTTGCGCAAGGCGCGGTGGAAGTCGATGTCGCCGGAGAAGATCTCGGCCACCTGGACCGCCACCGGATCGGGGATACGCGCGTCGTCGGTTGCGGCAAACAGCGAGGACTGGATCACGCCGCTGACGAGGCGGGTCGACGCGACCAGGGGCGCGGTCTCGATGCTGGAGATGAAGCCCTTGTCGGTTTTCTCGACGACCAGGCGCTTGAAGGTGCCGTCGTCGTCCTGGCTCCAGCGCGCCGTCAGGCGCAGCAGGTGGTTGTTGTCGTCGGCTTCCACTCGCACGTTGCGGCCGCCCCGGCCCAGCAGGGACTGGCGTGCCAGCGTATCGGAGCGCAGATGGCTGGATGCGGACGGATCGTCGATGCCCAGGCGCTTGAGCAGCGTCTCGGCGGTGTCGTTCGAGCGGGTGAGTTCGGAGCGGTACAGGCGCTGCGTGAATTCACCGAGTTGCTCGATCTGGGCCTGGATCGGCAGCGGCTCGACCGATTCGACGACCTGCGAAACCGCCAGGTCGGATGCATCGGGCGCCAGCGAGGCGATGGACAAGGAGCCTGCGCCCAGCAGCATGGCTGCCACCAGGGCGGTGAGACGTCTCGGGTGCAGCGCGATCGCGCGGCTGGTAGAGGTGCAGATGGCACGCACTACGGCAAGGTGACCGTGATTCAATTCGGGATTCCCAACGATGGATGGTTGACCGCGGTGTCTTGCGCACCGTCGATGCAATGTTCTTGGTGCGACTTAGAATCAAGCGCCCCGGAAAAGCAGAAATTATATCGACGCACCTCGATAGTGCAAGCCAAAACGCGACATGACTGTAACCACAAAGACCGATTTTCCGGTGACCGATGAGGTGCGCGCCGCCCTGGCCGTGACCCTGCGCGGCTGCGAAGAATTGATTCCGCAGGACGACTGGGTGCGCAAACTGGCGCGTTCGCAGGCCACCGGCGTGCCGCTGCGCATCAAGCTCGGCCTGGACCCGACGGCGCCGGACATCCATATCGGCCATACCGTGGTGCTCAACAAGATGCGCCAGCTGCAGGACCTGGGCCACACGGTGATCTTCCTGATCGGCGACTTCACTACCATGATCGGCGACCCGTCCGGGCGCAATTCCACCCGCCCGGCGCTGACCCGGGCGCAGATCGAGGCGAATGCGCAGACCTATTACCAGCAGGCCTCGATGGTGCTGGACCCGGCGCGCACCGAGATCCGCTACAACAGCGAGTGGAGCGACCCGCTGGGCGCGCGCGGCATGATCGAGCTGGCGGCCAAGTACAACGTCGCGCGCATGATGGAGCGCGACGACTTCGCCAAGCGCTTCAAGGAAGGCCGCTCGATCAGCGTGCATGAGTTCCTGTATCCGCTGATGCAGGGGTATGACAGCGTCGCGCTCAAGTCGGACCTGGAGCTGGGCGGAACCGACCAGAAGTTCAACCTGCTGGTGGGGCGCCACCTGCAGTCGGAGTACGGCCAGGAGCCGCAGTGCATCCTGACCATGCCCTTGCTCGAGGGCCTGGACGGCGTCGAGAAGATGTCCAAGAGCAAGAACAACTACATCGGCATTTCCGAGCCCGCCAACACCATGTTCGCCAAGGTGCTGAGCGTCTCCGACGTGTTGATGTGGCGCTGGTACACCTTGCTCAGTTTCCGCTCCGAGGCCGAGATCGCCGCGCTCAAGGCCGAGGTCGAGGGCGGGCGCAATCCGAAGGATGCGAAGGTAGCGCTGGCCAAGGAGATCACCGCGCGCTTTCACGATGCGGCAGCTGCGGATGCGGCCGAGGCCGATTTCAACAACCGCTCCCAGGGTGGCATTCCGGCCGACGTGCCGGAGCAGAGCTTGCCGCTGGGTGAGGGCGGCGCGCCGCTGGGCATCGGCGCCTTGCTCCGGGCTGCGGGCCTGACCGCCTCCGGCAGCGAAGCCAACCGCCTGATCGATGGTGGCGGCGTGCGCGTCGACGCCAGCGTGGTCAGCGACAAGGGTCTCAAGCTCGGTGCCGGCACCTATGTGCTGCAGGTCGACAAGCGCAAGTTCGTGCGCGTGACACTGGGCTGAGCCGGCGCCGGTTCGTCCGGCGCGCCTGCTCTGGCGCTGTCATCCGGCCGTCAGCGTGGTGCCGCAGGCGCGATCGCGCCCTTGCTGCTTGGCCTGGTACAACTGCGCATCGGCGGCCTGCAGCAGGTCCTGCGGTTTCTTGCCGGGCTGCGCCTGCGCGGTGCAAACCCCCAGGCTGATGGTCACCACATCGGCGGTGGGTGAGTCGGCATGCGCGATGGCCAGGTCGCGGATGCGGTCGCCGAGCTGGCGCGCGAACCACATCGCCCCGTCGAACCCGGTGTCGGGCAGGATGCAGGCGAATTCCTCGCCGCCATATCGGGCCAGCAGGTCGGCCGGGCGCTTGACCTGGTATGCCAGGGCCTCGGCGATCTGGCGCAGGCAGGTGTCGCCGGCCGGGTGGCCATAGCGGTCGTTGTAGCGCTTGAAGTGGTCCACATCGAGCAGCAACACGCTCAGCGTCGTGGCCATGCGGGTCGCACGGCTCCACTCCCGCGCCAGCGCCTGGTCGAAATGGCGGCGGTTGTGCACGCCGGTCAGTCCGTCGATATACACCCAGCGGCGCAGCAGGTCGGACTGCGCCTTGAGCGTCAGGTGGGTCTTGACCCTGGCCCGCACGATCCGCTCGTTGATCGGCTTGGAGATGAAGTCGACCGCGCCGACGTCCAGCCCGCGCGTCTCTGCCGCCTCGTCGTTGTGCGCCGTGACGAAGATCACCGGTATGTCGCGCAGGCGGTCGTCCGACTTCAGGCGCTGGCAGAACTCGTAACCGTCCATGCCGGGCATCATGACGTCGAGCAGGATCAGGTCGGGCAACTGCTTGTCGCAGACCTCCAGCGCGGCCGCGGCGCTCTTGGCCATCAGCACCTGGTAATCCTCGGCAAAGATGCGGTACAGCGCCTGGATGTTGATCGCCTGGTCGTCGACCACGAGCAGGCGCTGGCGTCGCTCCAGCAGCCTGGCCGGGTCCAGCGGCAAGGCCGGGTATTCGCCCGCTGTGAAGTCGTTCACGCCGCCAGGCCTTCGCGCCAGGCTTCGCACAGCCGCAGGGCGGCTTCGAAGTCGAGCGCATGTACCGCCGCTTCGAGGCGCTGCATCTGTTCGTCGGCGCGGCTACCCAGGTTCGTTCGCATACCCGCTATCGTATCGGTTGCCGCCATGTCGGCATGACGCAGTTGTTCGGCCAGGATCTCCAGGGCGCGGCGCATCTGCGCAGGCGCGGCGCCTGCGCCGGCCGGCAGGGCCGGCTCGGCATCCTGCAGCACCTGTGCGAGTTGCGACAAGTCGCCCAGCTCGGCCAGGGCCGCCAGGGCCGGTTCCAGCGCTGCGGCGAGGGCGGCGGCGTCCGCCTCCGCGCACTGGGCCACCCGTGCCTCGCCAGTCGCCAGCACGCCGGCGAGCTTGTCGGCGCCCAGCGTCGCCACCAATCCGCGCAGCGTGTGCAGCAGCATCGCGGCGGCCTTCGCATCGGCCTGGCTGCAGGCGGCGCGCAACTGCCCAGGCGCGGCTCGCAGGTCGGATTCCATGTCCCGCATCAGACGCAGGTAGACATCGGTGCGGCCACCGAGGCGGCGCAAGGCCGCGGCGAGGTCGATGCCGGCGCGGCGCGCGGCCGCATCGACCGCCGATGGCAGATTGGCTGTTTCGGCACCGGCCGGCGAAACCGCGGGTGCCTGCGCGCTGCTGCCAGGCGCGTGTCGGCGCAACACCTCGACCAGATGGTCCAGCTCGAAGGGTTTGCCGACATGGTCGTTCATGCCGGCGGCCAGGCAGGCCTCGC
Organism: Burkholderiaceae bacterium; assembly: GCA_041622095.1. Taxonomy (GTDB): domain Bacteria; phylum Pseudomonadota; class Gammaproteobacteria; order Burkholderiales; family Burkholderiaceae_C; genus CAISIP01. Next base: position 5,247 of record JBFJZP010000205.1, read on the forward strand.
GATCGGATGCCATCGCATTGGCGGTCATCGCGATGATCGGCAATGTGCTGCGCTGGAGCCGGCTGCGGATCATGCTGGTGGCGGTGAAGCCGTCCATCACCGGCATCTGCAGGTCCATCAGCACCAGGTCGATGCCGGCCTGGTCGTCCTGCAGCGCCTGCACCGCGGCAGCACCGTCGGCGACGATCTGCACCCGCGCACCCTCCGCGGACAGCAGTTCGCGCACCACCTGCTGGTTGGTGGCGTTGTCCTCCGCCACCAGCACGTGCAGGCCGGCCAGGCGTGCTGGCTGCGGCGCAAATCCCGGCCCAGTTGTCACAGACGGCGTGTGTGCCGTCTGCGCCAGCTCCACCGCTTCGCGCAGCATCGACGCGGTCACCGGCTTGACCATGAAGCCGTCGAACACCGGCTGCTCCTGCGCGTCGCGTTGCGCCAGCATCTCGCGGCCGAAGGGTGTGCCGGTCAGCACCAGCGTGGTCCGTGCCAGTGCATCGATCGCCCGGATCTGCTCACCCGGCTCCAGTCACTCCACGCCGTGGGCCGCCTCGGCCCCGC
>JBFJZP010000206.1:0-5775 GCA_041622095.1 Burkholderiaceae bacterium
GCTGGCCGGTCGCGTGCGAACCGGTGAAGAACAGGCCATCGACGGGTTGTTCGAGCAAAGCGGCGCCGACCTCGCCGGCGCCGACCAGCACCGCGAACACGTCGCGTGGCACACCGGCCTCGTGCAGCAGCCGGCCGATTTCCAGCCCGGTCAGGGCGGCGTATTCGGATGGCTTGTAGAGCACGGTATTGCCGGTCAGCAGCGCCGGGACGATCACGTTGCAACCGACGAACCAGGGGTAGTTCCAGGCCGAGATGTTGGCCACGACACCGAGCGGAACATGCTCGATCTGCTCGCGCGTGCCGGCTTCGTCGAACACGGTCTCGGTTGCGACAGACGCGGCTCCCTGGTCGAGGAAGAAGTCCAGGCGTCCGAGCAGGCCGTTGAGTTCATTGCGCGACATCGCGATCGGCTTGCCGGTCTCCGATGTCATCACCGCGGCCAGCGCATCGAGCTGGGCCAGGATGCTGGCGCGGAAACGCTGGATGCAGGCATGGCGTTCGGCCACCGGCTGCGCGGCCCAGGCCGGTTGCGCGACACGCGCGGCACGGGCCTTGGCAGCAACCGAATGGGCGTCGTCGGCCGGCACCTGAGTGATGACGGCGCCGGTTGCGGGATTGTGGATGGTCAGTTGGGGCATGGGTGGCTCAGCGTTGGCGGGTGGCGAGGGCGGCGGCAAGAAAGTCCTGCAGGATCGGTGCGTCGTTCAGCGTGCCGTGTTCTTCCTTGTGGAACTCCGGATGCCACTGCACGCCGGCGACCCAGGGGCCGGCGGTGTAGCGGATCGCCTCGATCATGCCGTCGTCCGGGCTGCGCGCCTCGACGACGAAGTCCTTGGCCAGCTGCTTGATGCCCTGGTGATGCACGCTGTTGATGGTGTGGCGGTTCTCGCCGGGCAACAAGCTCGCCAGCCGGCTGCCCGGCACCAGCTCGACCTGGTGAAAGTTCAGGTCATACGCCTGTGCATCCCGATGCAGCAAGGATTGCGGATGCTGCGTGACCACGTCCTGGTACAGGCTGCCGCCGAACGCGACATTGATCAGTTGCAGGCCGCGGCAGATGCCGAACACCGGCTTGCCGGCGGCGACAAAAGCCTTGACCAGGGCGATCTCGTATTCGTCGCGGATGCGGTCTCCCTGCCAGGCGTCCTTGAGCGGCGTCTCGCCATAACTGCCGGGCCAGACGTCGGCGCCACCATGCAACATCAGGCCGTCGAGCCATAACGCGTAATCGGCGAAATCGATGTCGCCCCGCGCGGTGTCGCCGGTGGGCGACGGAATCATCACCGGCAAGGCGCCGCCGGACATGATCCAGTGCGGCACCGACTGCTCGACGTAATTGAGCGTCTTGGGTGCGAATGCCGCACGCGCCGGGTCCGGGTAGAAGAAGCAGGCACTGACGCCGATCTTGGCGCGGTCGCAAGCGGAAGTGGCCATGTTTACATCGCTGCCTTGAAAAGCGCCTCGAAGTCCGCCGCGGTGCAGGGGCGGGGGTTGGTCTGGTGGCAGATGTCGGCGGTCGCGATTTCGACCAGGCGGGTCAGATGCTCCGGCTTCACGCCATGCCGGGACAGCGGCCCCTGGATGCCGATGCTGGCCTTGAGTTCGCGCAACCAGGGCACGAAGGCCTTGCCGCCACCGGCCACGCCACAGACATGCGCCAGCTCGTCGAACTTCTGCGGCACGGTCTCGAAGTTCCATTGCAGCACGGTATCGATCATCAGCGCATTGGCCAGTCCATGATGCAGGTCGCAAACCGCGCCCAGCGCATGGGCGCAGGAATGCACCGCGCCCAGGTCCTTCTGGAACGCGATCGCACCCATCATCGAGGCCATCATCATGTCGCTTCTGGCCTGCAGGTTGTTCGGCTCGCGGACGGCGGTCAACAACGCACGCGCGGCGATCCGCGTGCCCTCGAGCGCGATGCCGTCGCACAAGGGATGGTAGGCCGGCGAAAGGTAACTCTCGATGTTGTGCGTGAGCGCGTCCATGCCGGTCGCAGCGGTCACGGCAGGAGGCAGCCCGAAGCTGAGTTCCGGGTCGGCGAACACGGTCTTCGCCAGGATCTTCGCGCTGAACACCACGCGCTTGAGATGGGTGTCGTTCTCGCTGACAACGCTGGAGCGCCCGACCTCGGAGCCGGTGCCGGAGGTGGTCGGCAAGGCGACGAAATACGGCAGCGGGTGGGTGATCGGGCGCACCTGCGGATGGTCCCAGACATACTCCAGGATGTCGCCCTCATGCGTGGCCGCGACGCCGACGATCTTCGCCACATCGAGCGCCGCGCCGCCGCCGAAACCGATCACGCAATCGGCCTTGTGCGCCTTGTAGGCGGCTGCGCCGTCCATCACCTGGCTGCAGGTCGGGTTGCCGAACACGCCGGAGAAAACCGCGACCTCCAGCCCCGCCAGGTGCGTGAGGAACTCGGCCAGCACCGGCAATGCCGCCAGCGCCTTGTCGGTGACGATCAACGGGCGCTTGCAGCCCTGTTCGACCAGATGCGCGCCGACACGCTTGCGTGCACCCGCACCAAACTGGATCGGAGTCGGAAACGAGAAGTTCGTGATGGTCATATGCGGAAGGTGTCAGTCAAGAAAATGGGGTCAGAAAATGGGGTCAGATTCCAATTGCTGGCTGCGCAATGCGGCGCTGCGCGCAACAGTGATCGCGCGGTGAGGGTTGAAAATAGAATCCGGTGCGATTCCTGGTCAGGCAAACGAGGCAGACATCCGACGAAGTGTTGGTGCCAGAGCAAAATCGCTTCGCAATTCTTGGTCTGGCACACAAAGTAGACATCCGGACATCCGACGAAATGTTGGTGCCAGAGCAAAATCGCTTCGCAATTCTTGGTCTGGCACACAAAGTCTCAGATTATCTCGAAATACCGCTTCATCTCCCAGTCGGTGACCGCATCCAGCCACTGGCGCCACTCCCAGTCTCGGGTGGCGGCGAAGTGGTCGACGAAGCCGTCGCCGAGCCAGTCCCGGGCGATGTCGGACTTCAGGAAGTTGCGGTTGGTCTCGATCAGGGTACGCGGCGCGCGCGGGATGTTTTCGCCGCCGACGTTGGTGCCGGTGATCGGTGGCGCGGTCAACTTCAGGCCTTTTTCGACGCCGTCCAGACCCGCCGCAATGACGGCTGCCATCGCCAGATATGGGTTGACGTCGGCACCCGGGCAGCGCGTTTCGAGCCGGGTTGCCTTCGGGCTACCGGCGATGACGCGGAAACTGGCGGTGCGGTTGTCGATGCCCCAGGTCGGCTTGACCGGCGCCCAGTAGCCGTCGACCAGGCGCTTGTAGCTGTTGATCGTGGGCCAGATCATCGGCGCGAATTCCATCATGCAGGCGACCTGTCCGGCGAGGTAGCTCTCGAACAACTTGCTCATCTTGCGCGGCGCCTTGGCGTCGAAGAACAGGTTGGTCTTGCCGTCCGACAGGCTCTGGTGGATATGGCCGCTGCAACCCGGCATGCCCTGGATCGGCTTGGCCATGAAGCTGGGCATGATGCCGAAACGCGAGCCGATCTCCTTGGCGCCGGTCTTGAACAGGATCGCCCGGTCTGCCTGTTCCAGCGCTTCACTGAAACCGATCGCCGCCTCGTAGACGCCCGGGCCGGTCTCGGTATGCAGGCCCTCGATCGGCACCTTGAAGGCCAGCATCTGGTCCATCAGCGCGTTGAAGAAGTCGCGGTGCTGGTTCATGCGCAGCAGCGAATAACCAAACATGCCCGGCGTCAGCGTCTGCGGCGCGACGCCTTTCTTGGCGGCCCAGGTCTCCGGCGTCTCGAGAAAGTTGAACCACTCGAATTCCATGCCGGTCATGACCTGGAAACCCATCTTCTCGGCCCGCTTGAGCACCCGCTTGAGCGCCTGGCGCGGGCACTGCGCATGCGGCGTGCCGTCGATGTTGACGAAGTCACCGAGGAAAAACGGCGTATTGGCATCCCAGGGAATGGTGCGCGCGGTGTTCAGGTCGAGCCGGGCCAAGGCATCGGGAAAGCCGTGTTGCCAGCCGGTGGCAGTGGTGTTGTCGTAGGTGGCATCCATCATGTCCCAGCCCAGCACCACGTCGCAGAACCCGAAGCCCCCGGCTGGATACGGCTCGGCCGCGCCAAGGAACTTGTCGATGTGCAGGTACTTGCCGCGCAACACACCGTCGATGTCGCTGACGGCCACCTTGACCTTGGATGCGCCGGACAGCTGCACGCCCTTGACCGCCGGATGTATTTCGTCGCCCTGCCTGCTCTTCGTAGCCATGTCGCCCCTTTTGAGATTCGTCCGGTCCAGCCGACCGCTAGCAACTATTGCGTGCACACCCATGCCAGCGCACATTCTGACGGAATACGCTGCGTCCTCAGATCCTTCTGCGCAGTCCCAGCACCATCACCGCACCGACCACCAGCAAGGCCCCCGCGACCTGCACCGGCGCGATTGCCTGCCCCAGGATCAGCCAGGCCAGCACCAGCGCAAAGACCGGCTCGACATTCATGATGGCCGAGTTGCCGACCACACCCAGCCGCGGCAATACGGTGAACATGATGGTGAAGGCCGTGCCATAGAGAAAGGTCAATGCCAGCAGTCCCCACCAGCCGGCCGCGGCCGTTGGCAGTTGGAAACCGCCCTGCACGGTGACGCTGGCCAGCGCGATGATGCCGGCCAGGCCCAGCGTGGTCGCCGTACGCACCCGGCCATCGATATCGGCCGCTTCATGCTGGGTGAACACCAATGCGGCACCGAACGTGGCCGCTGCCGCGAGCGCGAACGCCACACCGACCCCGATGCGGCTCCATTGGTCGGCCGCGCCCAGTCCCGAAGCCGCGCCGAGCACGTCGAGCGCCAGCGACAGGCCGAGCAGGATCACCGGCATCGCGAGCAGGACCGCGCGCTCGGGCGGCTTGCGGTAGATCAGCGCCGCCCACAAGGCGGTCCACAAGGGATAGGTGTTGAAAGCCAGCAAGGCCAGCGCCACCGGCAGCCGTGCCACCGCCGAATACAGGCACAGGCTTTGCACGCCAACCAGCAGGCCGATCAGCGGCAGGTAACGCCGATGGCGCGCGTTGAAGGCGAACGGCACCCGTTGCAGCAGCACCAGCGCGACGATGACCAGGGTCGTGATGACGCTGCGGAACACGACGGCGGTGGCCACATCGACACCATTGTTGAACGCGATACGGGCCGCGACATGGTTGCCGCCCATCATCAGGGCGATCAGCATCAAGGTGGAAAAGGCGCCAACCGTGAGCGCACGGGTGCCGGTGTTCATGACCCGGCGTTCAGTTCAGGCATGCCAGGCCGGTCTGGGCAAACGTGGCGAGTTTTTCGTCGAATGTCGCCGACGGGGTCTTGCCTTCGGCTGCCAGCCACCGATTGGCCGCGTCATACGCCCGTTGCTCCGTCACGTTCTGGACAGGAAGATCAGGCATTTGGCTCCAGATTGGCGCCGCTGCCGGAACTATTGATCTTTGGAACGGATATCCATCCCTGTTGGCGCGCATTCATGCCAGATCGATTCCCGTCTCGAGCATGGCGACCCGAATTGCCTGCACCGCCTGCCGCATCTCGTCCGGCCCGATCGCGCCGATGCAGCCGACCCGGAAGGTCTCGATCTGCGTCAATTTGCCCGGATACAGAATAAAGCCGTGCTGCTTGGCAGCCTCGTAAAAGACCTTGAACTGGTAGTTGGGGTGATCCGGCGCGAGGAAGGTCACGATGATCGGCGCCTGCACTGCCGGGTCGAGGAAAGGCTTGAAACCCAGCGCGGCCATGCCCTGCACCAGC
>JBFJZP010000207.1:0-5753 GCA_041622095.1 Burkholderiaceae bacterium
CCGGCATGCTGATCTGCAACGACCGGCGCTGGCCCGAGGCCTACCGGGTGCTCGGACTGCAGTCGGTCGACATGATCTTTTGCGGCTACAACACGCCGGTACACCATCCTGCGGCGCCGGACCATGACCGCCTGGGCCAGTTCCACAACGAGTTGTGCATGCAGTCCGGCGCCTACCAGAACAGCACCTGGGTGGTAGGTATTGCCAAGGCCGGCGTCGAGGAAGGCGTGGCGATGATCGCCGGCAGCTGCATCATCTCGCCGCATGGCGAGATCGTCGCGCGCAGCAGCAGCGATGGTGACGAGGTCATCGCGGCCCGGTGCGACCTCGACCTGGGTCGCTCCTACCGCGAGACCACATTCAACTTCGCACTGCATCGGCGCACCGAGCACTACCGGATGATTGTCGAGCGTACCGGGGCCATCGCCCCATGATGGCAAGCGGCCTTCCGCCAACCCCGACAGATATTCACCGGTCGCCGCCGACTCTCATCGGTCGGCGGCAGACCTGACATGGCCTGGCTCCATACCCTCAAGTTCAAGATCGTGACGCTGGCGGTTGCCACCGGCGTGTTGTCGGCGGTCGGAACCGCGGAATTGCTGTTGCGCACCACGCAGCAGGACATCGAGGCCTTGCTGCTGGACAGCGGCGCCAACGAGCGCCAGAGCACCGCGGCGCTGCTGGCAAGCAAGCTGGAGATCCTGCAGACCACGATCGCGGCCGTCACCCGTTCGACCCACCCGGCCTTGTGGGCGGATTCCCCGGCGCTGGAACGCCACCTGCGCCAGGATTCCGCAGCCAATGCCTTGTTCGAGATGTTGATCGCCAGCGATGCCCAGGGCCAGGTCCTGGTCCGGCTGGTCAACGGCAAACCGGGTGACGACCTGCCCCAGATCGCCGACAAACCGTATTTCCAGCGTGCGATCGGTTCCGAGCAGCCGGTAATCTCCGAACCGATCATCGGCCGGGCGAGCAACATACCCCTGGTGGTGCTGGCACTTGCCGCGCCACAACGCGACGGCCAGCCAACCGGAATCCTCGGCGGAACCTTGCGACTGGACTCGGCCGGCCTGTTCCACAACATCGGCCGTGGCGACCCGCGGGACGGCTCGCGCAGCCTGGTGATGACCCGCGACGGCATCATCCTGGCGCATCCGGACCCGGCGCGACTGCTGGGCAAGGCATCCGAGGAACCGGGCCTGGGCGAGGTCTACCAGCGTTGGCGTGATGCCGGCAGCCCGATCGACACCGAGGGCAGAGCCAGCTTGTCGTCCGGTTTTCTGGTGTCGATGGCCGGCATCGCGGTGTCGGACTGGATGCTGGTGCGCCTGACGCCGCAGGCGATCGCGCTGCAACCACTGCGCGCGGCCCAGCGCGCGGCCTGGATATCGGCGGCCGGTGTCGGGCTGGTTGCGGCGTTGCTGGCGATCTGGTTCGGTTTGCGCGTGACCCGCCCGTTCGACCGGCTGCACGATCGCGCGATGGCGTCGCTGACCGATGCCAGCGGGAACCTGGCCCCATGGCCGCAATGGGGCGGGGAAATCGGCGAACTGGCGCGGGTATTCCAGCATGTGGAGGACTTGCGCGAGCGGCGCCAGAGCGAAACCCGCGCGTTGCTGTTGCAACTCGAGGCGGTGCTCGACCACGCGGAAGTCGGCATCGCGCTGACGCGCGACGGGAGGTTCGAACTGGTCAGCCGGCACTTCTGCGAGACCTTCGGCATGAACAAGGAGGACATGGAAGGCCAGTCCACCCGCATCATCTACCACTCCGACGAGTCCTACCAGGCCTTGGCCGCGCGCGCCCGGCCGCAGTTCATGGAGCAGGGTTTCTTCTCCGGCGAAGTCCAACTGATGCGCAAGTCGGGCGAAACCTTCTGGGCCCATATGCGCGGGCGCGCAGTGCTGCCCGGTGACATGTCCAAGGGAACCATCTGGACCTTCGAGGATGTGACCGACGTGCGAGCGCAACGCGAGAAGCTGACCTGGAGTTCGAGTCACGACGCGTTGACCGGCCTGTGCAACCGGTCGGCCTTCGAGGCAGCGCTGGCAGACGCTACAGGCGGCTCCGCAACCGGGCCGTTCTGCGCGATGTTCATCGACCTGGACCGCTTCAAGCTGGTCAACGACACCGCCGGCCACGCCGCCGGCGACGCATTGCTGCGCGACGTCGCCAACACCATCCAGGCGCAGGTGCGCAAGGCCGATACCGTGGCCCGGCTCGGTGGCGACGAGTTCGCGGTGTTGCTCTGCGAATGCCCGCTGCAACACGGTCGTCAGATCGCCGAAAAGATCCGCGCCGCGGTGGTCGCCTACCGGCTCGAGTGGGCAGGCCAATCGTTCAGCGTCGGCGCCAGCATCGGCCTGGTGCTGGTCGACGCAACGTTCGCCAGCACGGAAGCAGTGCTGGCCGCAGCCGACAACGCGTGTTATGCCGCCAAACACCGCGGCCGCAACTGCGTCATGGTCTACGGCGACTGACGCCGCAGCATGCATCGGGGCAAGCATCGGAGCACGTCCTGCAGCACGCGCTGCCGCACTGGCCTGCGGCCTGACCGCCCGGCTCAGACGCGCGGGCCGCGCGGGGTCGACGGGGTCTGCGGATAAGCCGCCTGGCAATAACCGATGAACGCATCGGTCGACGAACCCAGCGTCTTGTCGCGATGCATCACCATCGCCAGTCGACGCACCGCATGCGGCAGCCGGGTGCGCAGCTCCACCAGCCAACCGGCCTGCAGTGCCTGTGCCACCGCATGGCGTGACAGGCAGCCCAGGCCGGCGCCCGCCGCCACCAGCCGCTTGATGGCTTCGGTACTGCCCAGCTCGAAACCCACCTGCTGCTGGTCCAGATGTTCGAGCAACCAGTGGTCGGTCGCCTGGCGCGTACCGGAGCCGTGCTCACGCAGGATCCAGGTCGCCGCGGCCAACTGGCGTGCGCTGGCGATGCGCCCGGCCAGCGGATGCTCGGGCGACGCGACGATGACCAGCTCGTCCTGCAACCAGGGCCGCACCACCAGGTCCGGATGGGTTTGCAGGCCTTCGATGAAGCCGAGATCGACATCGAAACCGGCGACCGCCGCGATCACCTCGCTGGTGTTGGCTATCTGCAGCCGGATGCGACTTTGCGGTTGTTCGCGGGTCCAGCGCGCCACCAGCTCGGGCAACAGGTATTCGCCGATCGTGAAGCTGGCCGCCACATGCAGCGGTGCCGCATGTTCGCCGCTGAACATCGCCTCGAGCCGCCCTGCCTGCTCCAGCAGCAGCCGCGCTCGCGGCAGCATGGCACGACCGTTCTGGTTGAGCTGCAGGCGCCGCCCGACCCGATCGAACAGCAGGCTGCCGATGGCGGCCTCGAGTTCCGCCAGCGCGGCGCTGGCGGCGGACTGCGAGCGCGCGATGCGTCCGGCCGCCGCCCGGGTGGAACCGGCTTGCGCGGTGGCCACGAAGACTTCGAGCTGCCGCAGGTTCAGACGCAGTCGTTGATCTGATTTATCGATCATTGTGAACCGGATTATCCGTTTTTTCTTTTGAGCGTTCGTGTTTACCATCGTACCCGCGCCACGCTGGCGCCAGGCCTCGCGGCCGGTCCGATCACCTTGCCCCCGGGAGAGCGCCTCGTCATGTTCAAGTTCCTGTCATCCGAGCCACTGCATGACCCTTTGGCGGCGGGAAGAGTGGACGACACCACGGTCAAGTGCACCACCTGCTACATGTGCGCCTGCCGCTGCGGCATCCGGGTGCATCTGCGCGAAGGCGACAAGGGCCCCGAGGTGCGCTACATCGACGGCAACCCGGCCCACCCGCTGAACAAGGGTGTGATCTGCGCCAAGGGCTCCTCCGGCATCATGAAACAGGTGTCGCCGGCACGGCTCACGCAGCCCTTGTTGCGCAAACCCGGCAGCGAACGCGGCGCCGGCGAATTCGAGCCGATCAGCTGGGAGCGTACCTACGAGATCCTGACCGAGCGGCTGGCGAAAATCCGCGCCACCGACCCGAAGAAATTCGCCCTGTTCACCGGCCGCGACCAGATGCAGGCGCTGACCGGCCTGTTTGCGCGCCAGTTCGGCACGCCGAACTACGCGGCACACGGCGGTTTCTGCTCGGTCAACATGGCCGCCGGCATGATCTACACCATCGGGGGCAGCTTCTGGGAGTTCGGTGGGCCGGACCTGGAGCGCGCCAAATTGTTCGTGATGATCGGCACCGCGGAAGATCACCACAGCAACCCGATGAAGGTGGCGATCAGCAAGTTCAAGCGCGATGGCGGCCGTTTCATCTCGATCAATCCGGTGCGCACCGGCTACTCGGCGATTGCCGACGAGTGGATTCCGATCAAGCCCGGTACCGACGGCGCCTTGTTCATGGCGCTGTTGCACGAGCTGATCCGCACCGACAGCATCGACCATGCGTTCCTGAAACGCTTCACCAACGCGCCGCAACTGGTGGTGCTCGACGTTGGCGAGCGCGAAGGCCTGTTCGCGTTCGATCCGAACCCGGAAAAAGGCCCTCCCGGTGACGGCCGCCACCCGCACAACAAGCTGGTCTGGGACAAGAGCTCCGGCCAGGTATTGAACGCCTACCCGCAAGGCATCGCCGACGGCTGCGACCCGGCGATCGAGGGTATCTACACATTGGCCGATGGCACGCGGGTGGCGCCGTCGTTCCAGCTGCTGCGCGAGCGTGTCGCCGACACCACGCCGCAATGGGCCGAGAAGATCACCGGCATCCCGGCCGAGCGTATCCGCCAGCTGGCGGTCGAGATGGGCCATGCCGCGTTCGAGCAGGCCTTCACCCTGCCGACTCCATGGGTCGACGCCTGGGGCAAGCAACATCCCCATACGCAGGCGCGGCCGGTGGCCTTTCATGCGATGCGCGGCCTGGCAGCCCATTCGAACGGCTTCCAGACCGTGCGCGCGCTGGCGATCCTGATGAGCGTGCTGGGAACGATCGACGCGCCCGGCGGCTTTCGGCACAAGGCGCCCTACCCACGCCACATCGTGCCGAACTACCGGGCCTTCAACGACCCGGGGCAGATCCAGCCCAACACGCCCCTGAACGCCGCGCCGCTGGGTTTTCCGGCGCATCCGGACGAGCTGGCGATCCACCCGGACGGCTCGCCGATCCGCATCGACCATGCGTACTCCTGGGAGCATCCGCTGTCGGCGCACGGCATGATGCACAACGTCATCACCAACGCGGTCAAGGGCGACCCTTACCGCATCGACACCTTGATGATGTTCATGGCCAACATGGCCTGGAACAGCACGATGAACACCTCTGCGGTACGCGAGATGCTCAACCGCAAGGACGATGCCGGCGAATACATGATCCCGTTCATCGTGGTCTGCGACGCGTTCCAGAGCGAGACGGTGGCCTTCGCCGACCTGGTGCTGCCGGACACCACCTACCTGGAGCGCCATGATGTGATGGGCATGCTGGACCGGCCGATCTCGGAGTTCGACGGGCCGGTCGACTCGGTGCGGATTCCGGTCGTCAAGCCGCTGGGCGAATGCAAGCCGTTCCAGGAGGTGCTGATCGAACTGGCGGGCCGGCTGCAGTTCCCCGCGTTCACGACGCCCGAGGGCGGCCGCAAATACAGCGGCTACACCGATTTCATCGTCAACTTCCAGCCGGCGCCCGGCGTCTGATTCCTGATGGGCTGGCGCGGCAAGGTCGGCGACCAGCACCTCAAGGGCGAACCGAACCCGAACCAGTGGGAGGCCTACGAGAAGAACGGCTGCGTGTTCCAGTACC
>JBFJZP010000208.1:0-5752 GCA_041622095.1 Burkholderiaceae bacterium
ACCCATTGGACATCCGGCCCGAACTTGGCCTGGCCACCCAGGTCCAGTGTCAGGTGCACACCGAGGCCGGCACCTTCCGGAACCGGGTAGATCAGGCGCGAGAACGGCGACCGCCCGGCCAGCGTGAAATAGTTGCCTTTCGCGTAGTAGGCGGTCGCCAGATGCTGCGCCGGAAACCCGCGAAACCGGCGCGCCAGGTCCGGCGCCTGCAGGCCGGCCGAGTTGACCAGCCAGCGGGTGCGCAACTGCGTGCCGTCGACCGCCGTCAGCTCGATGCCGTCGGGCGTGCATTGCACCGACTCCAGCGCCGACGCCAGCGCCAGCGCGCCGCCGGCATTTTCCATGTCGCCCTGCAGTGCCAGCATCAAGCCATGGCTGTCGACGATGCCGGTGCTGGGCGACAACAAGGCGGCGACACATTCGAGCGCCGGCTCCAGCGCCAGCGCCTGTTCGCGGCTGAGCAACTGCAGGTCGTCGACGCCATTGGCCGCGGCCATCTGACGAATCTTCTCGAGTTGCGCCAGTTGCTCCGGCGCGGTGGCCACGATCAACTTGCCACAGCGGCGGTAACCGACACCGTGCGACTCGCAATAGTGGTACAGCAGTTCCCGCCCCTGGACACACAACAAGGCCTTGAGCGAGCCCTTCGGGTAATAAATGCCGGCATGGATCACCTCGCTGTTGCGCGAACTGGTGCCGGTGCCGATGCCCTGCCCCGACTCCAGCAACAAGACCTCATGCCCCTGCATCGCGATCTCGCGCGCGACCGCCAGCCCGACCACACCGGCGCCCACCACGACTGCTTCAACGGTTTCCATCGCGTTGCTACCCGTTTCAGCGAAGTTGCACCGAACCGGAGACGGTGACGACCACCGCCGCCTTGCCGGCTTCGATCGGCACCGCTGCCTCCGCCGCCATCCCCTTGGCCTGCATCGCCAGCATGCGTGGACGCGGCATGCCGCCCTGGTCGTTGGCATGTACCGACACCTCGCGCAGCGTGTAGCCGCCGAAGCCGAAACCCTTGGCAATATCCGCCGCATTCGCCTTGAAACGGTCGATCGCCATCGCCTGCGCCTGCTCCTGCGCCCGGGCACGTTGCGTGCGGCTCAGGCTGAACTGGACACCGGCCATCGTCAGGGACTGCACCTTGCCTGCTGCGGAACCGATCAGCGCAAAGTCGCGCCCCTCGAGCACCAGTTCGACCGTACCTTGCCAGCCGGTGATGCGCCCATCGCGGTCGTGTTGCGGATACAGATTGAAATTGCCGGTCCGGATGTCGAGCTGCCCCGGCTGGGCCAGCGGACGCACCTGCTGAAGCGCGGTCTCCAGCGCCTGCCGCAGCCGGGTCTGCACCAGCGTGGCATCGGCGCCATCCCGGGTGGTGTTCATGTTCAGCACCAGCCAGTCCTGCTGCACCTCGACCGTCGCGTCCGACGACAACTGCACCACGTTCTGCGGCGGCGGCATGGTTTGCGCGGTGGCCAGCGATGCTGCCAGCAGCAAAGTACCCGTCACCAGGATTCCATTCCAGGATTTCACGCAAATACTCCATCGGTTGTAGGTTGGGGATTGTGCCGCCATGCACTGCCATGTGGCGGCAAGGGCTCGGCACCGGTCACCGCGTAGCGCTGCGCAGTCGCGGCTGACGGCGCAGCAATCGCTCAAGGCTGTATTTTCGACCGGTCCGAATACTGCTGGCGCAACTGCTCCCGGATCTCGGCGCGCTCGCGCTCGGTCAACTGGCGCTCGACCGGAACCGCAGCGGCGGGCTGCACGGAAGCCTCCCAGGGCCGATGCGCTTGCAGCATCGTGCGCAATTCGACCCGGCGTTGTTCGCGCGACACCGGGTTTACCGGGCCCGGCTGTGCCTGCGGGGCCGCCTGTGGGGCCGCCTGGGCCCAGGCGCCCGCGCTGGCCGCCCAGGTAGCGAGAATCAGCAAGCGTTTGTGCATACGACAAGAATAACGCGTCCGGACCATGCTTCCGCATCCGCACCGCCACGGAGAAATGTGCCATTGCCGCATGAGTTGTAACAGTGTGTCAGGCATCCGTGCTTTGGTGGCGCCAAGCGGGTTCGAAGCCATCAGAATGGCTGTTGTTACAAATTCGAGGAGAGACCATGGCGCAAGCTTCCGGACGCAGCGACAAGATCCTGGTCGTCGACGATGACAGTCGCATCCGCGACCTGTTGCGGCGTTATCTGAGCCAGGAGGGTTTCGAGGTCTTCCAGGCCGAAGACGGCAAGGCGCTCAACCGCATCCTGTTGCGCGAAACCGTGGACCTGATCGTGCTCGACCTGATGTTGCCGGGTGAAGACGGCCTGTCGATCTGCCGTCGCCTGCGCGCTGCCAATGACCGCACGCCGATCATCATGCTCACCGCCAAGGTCGAGGATGTCGACCGCATCGTCGGCCTGGAGGTCGGCGCCGACGACTATCTCGGCAAGCCATTCAACCCACGCGAACTGCTGGCCCGCATCAACGCGGTGTTGCGCCGCCGGCCGGTGGCCGAGGCACCGGGTGCGCCGTCGAGCGAGAACGAGGTGGTGCAGTTCGGGCCATTCAGTTTCGACCTGGGCGCGCGCAGCCTGCACAAGTCCGGCCAGGAACTGCCATTGACCACCGGCGAGTTCGCGATGCTCAAGGCCTTGGTGCGCCATCCGCGCCAGCCGATGTCGCGCGAGAAGCTGGCGCAACTGGCCCGCGGGCGTGAGTTCGAACCCTTCGACCGCAGCCTGGACGTGCAGATCTCGCGCCTGCGCAAGATGATCGAGGCCGACCCGGCCAGCCCGCGTTATATCCAGACGGTCTGGGGTGTCGGCTACGTGTTCGTTCCAGACGGCACCGCCTGAGCGGCGTGTCCAGCCATCCGCCCAGGCCTGGCGCGGCACCGCCGACGCAGGGCGCCGCATTGCGGCCGTCCACCCATCTGGGCGGATTCGGCCTGTTCGGACGCACCTTCTTCCTGCTTGCCGCCTTGCTGCTGGTCAGCATCCTGGCCTGGCTGCAGACGCTGCGCGTGTTCGAGCTGGAGCCGCGGGCGGTGCAGACCGCACAGCAAATCGCGTCGGTGGTCAACCTCAGCCGAGCCGCGCTGATCCATTCGGACTCGATTGCCCGGGTCTCGCTGATCAAGACCATGACCGAGCAGGAGGCGGTGCGTATCCTGCCGCGCGAACCGGCCGACCAATACCAGCCGTTTCCGCTCGACGAGCTGGGCCTGCGCATGACGCAGGAACTCGAGGCCCGGCTCGGAGCCGATACCGTGGTGGCCACCAGTGTCAATGACGAACCCGGCCTGTGGATCGGCTTCACCATCGACGAGGATCGCTACTGGATGCTGACCGACCGGGCCCGGCTGAATCCGCCGGCAGGACAGACCTGGATCATCTGGCTGGTCACCGCGGCCGCCTTGTCGCTGGCTGGCGCCGCCTTGATTGCCGGGCTGATCAACCGCCCCCTGAAAAACCTGTCGGTCGCCGCCGGCCGCATCCGCGAAGGCGACTTCGCCGCCGGCCACCTGGACGAGAGCGTGGCGACCAACGAAATCCGCGAGGTCAACATCGAGTTCAACCGCATGGCGCGCAAACTCGCCCAGATCGAACAGGACCGGGTCATCATGCTGGCCGGCATTTCGCACGACCTGCGCACGCCGCTGGCCCGGCTACGGCTGGAGACGGAGCTGAGCGTGGCCGACGATGCGGCGCGCAGCCACATGGCGACCGACATCGACCAGGTCAATGCGATCATCAACAAGTTCATGGACTATGCGCGCCCGGACCAGATCGAGTTGTCGCCCATCCTGCTGGGCGACGTGGTCGACCGCTGCGTGCAGGCCCTCAAGGACACGCCGGAAGTACGGCTGCAGATCGAGGTGCCAGCCGACCTCCTGGTACTGGCCGACGAAGTCGACCTGGTGCGTGTGGTGACCAATCTGCTGGAAAACGCCATGCGTTATGGCCGCTCGGCCGGCCGGGAACTGGCGGAGATCGACATCGTCGCGACCGCCAGCGACAACCAGGTCGTGATCGAAATCGGCGACCGTGGACCGGGGGCCGACGCCGAGCACCTGGAAAAACTGACCAAGGCCTTCTTCCGCGGTGACATTGCGCGCACCGAGGCAACCGGCGCCGGCCTGGGCCTGGCCATCGTCGAGAAGAACATCCAGCGCATGGGCGGCACCCTGGCGCTGCGCAACCGTGAGGGTGGCGGACTGCTGGTGCGGATCGAACTCAATCACGCCCGCAAGCCCGGCTGACCGGCTGGACGTCGCGCGCGGTGCAGCGCGGCCGGCGCTCAACGCTGCAGCAACACGACCGCGCGCGACTCGATCGCCTGGCCCTCGCCGACCGGCCCCATCTTCTCGGCGGTCTTGGCCTTGACGTTGACCTGCTCCAGTGCAACCCCCAGGGTCCGGGCGATCACCTCGCGCATCGCCGGAATCCAGGGCATCAACTTGGGCGCCTGCGCGATCACGGTGCTGTCCAGGTTGCCCAGCGTCCATCCGGCCGCACGCACGCGGCGCATCGCCTCCGCCAGCAACACGGTCGAGTCCGCGCCGCTGAACTGCGCATCGGTATCCGGAAAATGCTGGCCGATGTCGCCCAGTGCTGCGGCGCCAAGCAATGCATCGGTGATTGCATGGAGCAACACGTCCGCATCCGAATGGCCGAGCAGGCCGCGCTCGTGCGGAATACGCACGCCACCGATGATGAGCGGCCGATCGGCCACCAGGCGATGAATATCCCAACCCTCGCCGATCCGCAGGGCAGCCGCCGGGGGGGTCATGTTGTCGTGAGGCTGCATCGGGTCCTGTCCTAGCTTGAGATCGGTCATGTGCTCATGGCTTGTCGACTTTGGCACGCGCACGCAGCAAGGCCTCGGCCATGATGAAGTCCTGCGCCACCGTGACCTTGAAGTTGGCGCGATCGCCCTCGACCAGGCGCGGCGCCAGGCCGATCGCCTCGATTGCGGAAGACTCGTCGGTAACCGTGTCGCCGCTCGCGCGCAAGGCCTGCTCGAGCGCGCCGAGCCGGAACATCTGCGGCGTCTGCGCCAGCCAGTGCAGGCTGCGGTCGACGGTTTGCGCCACCCGTCCATCGTGCACCCGCTTCAGCGTATCGGCCACCGGCACCGCCAGCAGGCCGCCGACCGCATCATCCCGGCAGGCATCGATCAGGCGTTCGATCAGCGCCGGCGTGATCAGGCAACGCGCGGCGTCGTGCACCAGCACCCAGTCCTGATCGCCCGCGCCCCGC
The DNA here is from genome assembly GCA_041622095.1 of Burkholderiaceae bacterium. Taxonomy (GTDB): domain Bacteria; phylum Pseudomonadota; class Gammaproteobacteria; order Burkholderiales; family Burkholderiaceae_C; genus CAISIP01. The sequence continues at coordinate 5,258 of JBFJZP010000208.1, forward strand.
GCACGCAGCGCCGCCAGGCCGTTGGTCACCGTGCCGGCACGGGTGTCCGCCCCGCAGGCTTCGGTGCTGCATCCCGGCACCGACGCCAGGTCCAGTCCGGCAAACCAGGGGTCTGCCGCTGCCAGCAGCACCAGCGTGCCGGCCAGCCGCGGCACGGCGGCAAATGCGTCCAGCGTGTGCAGCACCAGCGCCCGGCCGGCCACGCTCTGGTATTGCTTGGGCACGGTACCACCGACCCGCGTGCCGCGACCGGCACATGGAATCAGCGCCCAGAAACGCGGCGCGGGCGACGCCGGCGGCGTGGCCTCGGCGGCATGGTTGGAGGGGCTTGTGGGCTTGGCGTCGGTCATGGGTGAGGCGCCATTCTAAAATCAGGCCAGCCACCCCCTCCCGCGCCATCGCCGAGGGGGTGCTTGCATTCTCGCCATTTCGCTACGCCCTCGCCGACCCCACCACCATGGACTTGCCCTCTCTCAAACCCGGCAGACGTTTCAC
>JBFJZP010000209.1:0-5747 GCA_041622095.1 Burkholderiaceae bacterium
ACAGCGCGTCATACAGTGGCGAGGTGCGCAATGGCCGTGCGGTCTCCAGCTCCTGGCGCGGCCAGCGCATCGCATAGTGCAGGCCCAGCGTCTCGGCGGTGCGCTCGAACAAGGCCTTGCGGTTGCCGGTGAAAGCGGCAAAGCGGCGCAGGTCGACGTCCCACAGGTCGGTGCTGGGTTCCCCGCCGATGATCCATTCCGCGATCAGGCGACCGGCGCCACCCGAGTTCGCGATGCCGGCGGAATTGAAACCGGCGCAGACGAAATAGTTGCGCAGCTCCGGCGCCTCGCCGAGGATGAAGTTGCCGTCCGGCGTGAAGCTCTCCGGGCCGTTGAGCAGCATCTTGATCTCCGCGCTCTCGAGGCACGGCGTGCGGTGGATCGCGTTGGTCATCAATGGCTCGAACTGGTCCCAGTCCTCGCCGAGCAGCTCGAACTGGAAGGTGGCCGGAATCGGGTCGACCTTCCAGGGCTTGGCCACCGGCTCGAAGCCGCCCATGACGATGCCGCCGACCTCTTCCTTGTAGTAGATGAAACCGTCCGGGTCGCGCACCACCGGCATCATCGGCGTCACGCCGTCGATCTTGCCGGTCACCACGTAGAAGTGCTCGGCCGAATACAGCGGCACGTTGACACCGGCCAGGCGGCCGAACTGGCGCGCCCACTGGCCGGCGCAGTTGACAACGACCTGGCAACGGATCTCGCCTTGCGCCGTCCGTATGCCGACCGCACGGCCGTTCTCGACGATGACGCCGGTGACCTCGATGCCCTCATGGATCTTCACGCCGCGGTTGCGTGCACCCTTGGCCAGCGACATGCACAGGTCGGCCGGATTGGCCTTGCCGTCGCCCGGCAGCCAGATGCCGCCTTGCAGGTCGTCGGTGCGCATGATCGGCACGCGCTCGGCGATCTCCTGGCGATCGATCAGGTGGCACTCGACACCGAAACTGTTCGCCAGCGCCACCTGCTTCTTCAGCACCTGCCAACGTTCCGGCGTCTTCGCGACGTTGACGCTCCCGCATTGTTTCCAGCCGGTGGCAAGACCCGTTTCTGCCTCGAGCGTGCTATACAGCTCGATGCCGTATTTGCTCATCGCCGTCATGTTGCGGTTCGGCCGCATCTGGCCAACCAGGCCGGCCGCATGCCAGGTGGTGCCGCTGGTCAGTTTGCCCTGTTCGAGCAGCACCACGTTGGTCTTGCCCATCTTCGCCAGGTGGTAGGCGGTGGAGCAGCCGGCAATGCCGCCGCCGACGATGACAATTTCCGCTTGTGTGGGTAATGCCATGATGGCCTCCTTGTCAACAATACACGCCGGATGCCCCGGTCAGCCCAGCCGCAGCGCCATCACGCCGCAGACGATCACACCGGTGCCCACCGCACGGCGCAGCGTGAACACCTCTTTCAGGAACCAGACGCCGAGTAGCGCGGCGAACAATACCGATGTCTCGCGCAGCGCCGCAACGGTCGCCACCGGTGCCTGCGTCATGGCCCACAATGCGACCGCATAAGAACCGATGGATGCCGCAGCACCGACCAGAGCGACCCGCCAGCGCCGCTGGATGTAGGGTCCGACAGCCCATTTGCGGCGCGCGAACACGATCAGCGCGAACGGCCAGCCATCGAGCAGGAACAGCGTGGCCACGTAGGGCATCGCACTGCCGGTGGCGCGTACGCCCAATGCGTCGACGACGGTATAGCTGGCGATGATGACGGCGTTGACCAGCGCGAACTGCACCGCACGGGGCGAGTCGAACGCGTGTTGGGTCAGGCCCAGCGTGAGCACCCCGAGACAGACGGCCACGACGCCGATCCAGGCCATTGGCGACAAGGTCTCGCCCAGCGTGACGGAGGCCGACAAGGCCACCAGCAGTGGCGCCGAGCCGCGCATCAGCGGATAGGTCAACCCGAGGTCGCCATGCCGGTAGGCACCCGACAAGGCGACGTAATAACCGATGTGGATCACGATCGACGCGGCGATGAAGGGCCAGGCTTCCACCGGTGGCCAGCCGAACCACCAGACCAGCGGTATCGCCAGGAACGAGGCCAGCAGGTTGATCAGCGCGGTGTCCAGCGCCTTGTCGGTGCTGGACTTGACCTGTGCGTTCCAGCCCGCATGCAGGAATGCGCCGAACAACACCGCCAGCACCACCGGCCAGGTCAGCGTCACCGGGGGTGTTCTCCACGATCCAAGGCCGGTGTGTTGCCCATGGCTTCAAGCCCAGGGCAGCGAATAGGTCTTGATGTTGGTGAAGCTCTTGATCGCTTCCTGCACGCCTTCCTTGTAGCCCAGGCCGGAATCCTTGATGCCGCCGAAAGGCGTCAGCTCCAGCCGGTAGCCAGGCACCTCGCGCACATTGACCGAGCCGACCTCGAGTTCGCTGACGAAACGGGTGATGTAGTCGAGCCGGTTCGTGCACACGCCGCTGGACAGGCCATACGCGGTGCCGTTCGAGATCCGGATCGCCTCGTCGATGGTCTTGAACCGGATCACCGGCGACACCGGGCCGAAGGTCTCCTCCTTGACCAGCAGCATCTCCGGCCGCACCTGGTCGACCACGGTGGGCGCGTACAGGGCGCCGCGCCGCTCGTTGCCGACCAGCAGGCGGGCGCCTTGCGCCACCGCATCGTTGACGCGGGCCTCGAAGAACTTCGCGGCCGCTTCGTCGATGACGGTTCCCATGTCCATCGCCTTGTCGCTCGGGTCGCCGTAGCGCCAGGCGCGGGTCTTGGCCACCACCTGCTCGACGAATGCGTCGGCCACCGCCTCGTGCACCAGCAGACGTTTGACCGCGGTACAACGCTGGCCGGAATTCTTGTACGAGCCGGCCACCGCCAGCGACGAGGCCTCATCGATGTCTGCGTCTTCCATGACGATCAGCGGATCGTTGCCGCCGAGCTCCAGCACCATGCGTTTGTAGCCCGCCTTGGACGCAATGTATTTGCCGATCGCCACGCCACCGGTGAAGGTGATCAGGTCGGCATGTTCGTTCGTGATCAGTTCGTCGGCGATCTCGCGCGGGTCTCCGGTCACGACGCTGAACATCTCCGGCGGCAATCCGGCTTCGTACAGGATGTCGGCCAGCAGGATGGCGGAGAACGGCACCTTCTCGGACGGCTTGAGCACCATCCGGTTGTTCGTCGCCACGCTCGGGATCACCTTGTGCGCCACCTGGTTCATCGGATGGTTGAACGGCGTGATCGCACTGATCACACCGAGCAGCGGCGCACGCTGCGTGAATACCCGGCGCTTCTTGCCGTGGTGTGTCAGGTCGCAGCTGAAGACCTGTCCGTCGTCCTTGAGCACCTCGTTGGCGCCGAACAGGAACACGTCGCTGACCCGGCCAGCCTCGTAGATCGCGTCCTTCAGGCACAGGCCGGACTCTGCCGAGATCAGCGCGGCCACCTCGTCCAGGCGGCGCGTGGCGATCGCGGCCGCCTTGTTCAGGATCGCGGCGCGCTCGAATCGGGTCAGGGCCGGCTTGTACGCATGGGCCTTGGCGAAGATGGCGCGCACTTCTTCCAGCGTCGCCTTGGGCACGGTGCCGATCGTGGCGCCGGTATAAGGGTTGCTGACGGCGATGCTGCGCTCGCCACTGCGTTCGGCGCCGACCTTGGTGCCGGCCAGGCGCATCGCGTTGAGCTGGTTGTCCAGGATGAACTGCTCGATCATGTCGCGCTCCGTACAGGCTTATTGGGCGAAATTGAGCGCCAGGTCGAAGGCGTCGAAATTGCGGAAACGCCGGTCGTGATCGAGCGTCGGCATGGACCGGTTCAGGATCAACGGCACACGCTGCTCGCTGATGCCACCGTGCGAGCGCAGCGGAACCTCCAGCGCCGACAGGTCGTGGCGCGCGGCGCTGGTGCCGATCACGGTGAAGCGCTCCGACACCACGACCAGGTCGCCGATGCGGTCGGCCGGCAGCTCGAACCGTTCGGCCGCCTGTTCGCGCGTCAGTACCACTTCCATGCCCTTGACCGCGGCGAGCCGCTGGCAGGCGGCCGGTACGTCGCAGTCCTTGGGCAGGTAGACGGTGGCGAACGATCCCAGCGCGCCGTGGTGCACGACATACGGGTCGGTGATCGGCAGGATCACGCGGGCCGCCTTCTCGCCGAGCCAGGCGTCGAACCAGTCCTGCAGGTAGATCACGTCCGGTGTGCCGTCCATGGCCACCTTGGCGTTCATGCCATGGTCGGCGGTCAATGCGATCACGCAGCCCATGTCGTCGAGTTGGCCGAGGTAGCCGTCCATCATGGTGTAGAACGCATTCGCGCCGGGGGTGCCGGGTGCGTGTTTGTGCTGGATGTAGTCGGTGGTCGACAGGTACATCACGTCGGGTCGCCTGGTCTGCATCAGCTTGACGCCGGCGGCGAACACGAACTCCGACAGGTCGGCGCTATAGACGCTGGGGACCGGCTTGCCGACCAGTTGGACCACGCCCTCGATGCCGTTGTCGGCCAGCGTGACCTGGTCCGCCTTCTCGGACGAGAAGCAGATGCCTTTCATCTTGTGGCCGAGCAAGGCGCGCAGCTTGTCCTTGGCGGTGATCACAGCGACCGACTTCCCGGCGTCGGCCAGGGCCGCGAGCAGCGTCGGCGCACGCAGCCACTTGGCGTCGTTCATCATGACCTCGGTGCCGCTGGCGGTGTCGTACAGGTAGTTGCCGCAGATGCCATGCACGCTGGGCGGCACACCGGTGACGATGGACAGGTTGTTCGGGTTGGTGAAGCTGGGCACGACGCAGTCGGCGATCAGCCCGGAGCCCTTGGCCAGTGTCTTCTTCAGCCAGGGCATATGGCCGGTGGCCACGGCCTGGGCCAGATAGTCGGGTTCGCAGCCGTCGACACAGACGACGACGGTCGGGGATGTCGGCAGCTGGTAGCTGCGGCCATTGATGTTCAACATGGGCGGAATACTTTCAGGATGGGGTGGAAGCGGCATCGGCGGCGCGGCGCTGCTCCTCGTTGGTGATGGTGCGGGCGCGGCTGTTCATCGCATGCTCGAACAGTGCGCGGCCGGCAATGTCGGGATTGCCGGACTTGATGGCCTCGAGGATTTCCCAGTGCGCATGGGCCGAGTCCGGCAATACATTGCGCCCGGCCAGGTTCAGGCGGCGAAACAGCGAGATCTCCTTGACCAGCTTGCGGTAGATCGTCGCGAGTTTGCGGTTGCCGGCCATCTCGACCAGCCGGTCGTGGAACTGCAGGTTCAGCAGGTGGTAGTTGTGCGAATCGGCGGCCTTGACGGCGTCTTCCATCGCATGGACCAGGGTTTCGATCTCCTGCTGCTGCTCCGGCGTCATCGTGGTTGCGAGGCGCCGGCCGACCGCTTCCTCCATCGTCGCGCGCAACTCGAAGATCTCGATCGCCTCGTCCAGCGGGATGTCGCGCACGAACACGCCGCGGTTTTTTTCGGTGCGTACCAGGCCGGCTTCGTCGAGCATGCGAAAGGCCTCGCGCACCGGTCCGCGCGAGACGCCGAGCTTGAGTGCCAGCGCCGCTTCGTTGAGTTTGTCGCCGGGCGCGTATTCACCGGCCAGGATGGCGCGCTCGACCTCCTGCTGCACCGCCATGGTCAACGAGTTCGATTGCAGCAGCGCAATCGTGGGTGTGGGGTTCGACGGGATGTTGGACATGGCGGGTGCTGGTGCGGGCATGCCCGGATTGGAGCATATCAAGGTAAATTGTCAACAATTTACAAAAAACAATTGACAAGACAAAAGGGCTGATCGGACAATGCGCCGGTCGCA
>JBFJZP010000210.1:0-5715 GCA_041622095.1 Burkholderiaceae bacterium
AGGTACTGGTGCCTGTGAAACGGGTGGTGGATTACAACGTCAAGGTGCGTGTCAAGTCGGACGGCAGCGGTGTCGATATCACCAACGTCAAGATGAGCATGAACCCGTTCGACGAGATCGCCATCGAGGAAGCCGTCCGCCTGCGTGAAAAAGGTGTTGCGACCGAGGTGATCGCCGTGTCCTGCGGCGTGTTGCAGTGCCAGGAGACGCTGCGCACCGCGATGGCCATCGGCGCGGACCGTGCCATCCTGGTCGAGACCGCCGAGGAACTGCAGCCGCTGGCGGTGGCCAAGCTGCTCAAGGCGCTGGTCGACAAGGAGCAGCCGGGCCTGGTCATCCTGGGCAAGCAGGCGATCGACGACGACTGCAACCAGACCGGCCAGATGCTGGCTGCCCTGTGTGACCTGCCGCAGGCCACCTTTGCCAGCAAGATCGAGGTGGCGGATGGCAAGGCCAACGTGACGCGCGAGGTCGACGGCGGCCTGGAGACGGTGTCGGTGACGCTGCCGGCCATCGTGACCACCGATCTGCGCCTGAACGAGCCGCGTTACGTGACGCTGCCCAACATCATGAAGGCCAAGAAGAAGCAGCTCGACAACTTCAAGCCGGCCGACCTGGGTGTGGACATCAAGGCCCACCTGAAGATCCTCAAGGTCAGCGAGCCGCCGCAGCGTGGCGCTGGCGTCAAGGTGCCGGACGTGGCGACGCTGGTCGACAAGCTCAAGAACGAAGCCAAGGTCATCTGAGCGCGTACGCAACCGATCAACGGAGAACATTCATGACATCACTCGTAATTGCCGAACACGACAACAACGACATCAAGGTTTCGACGCTCAACACCGTGACCGCCGCCGCGCAATGTGGCGGCGACGTGCACGTGCTGGTGGCGGGCGCCAACGCCGGCGGCGCAGCCGCAGCGGCGGCCAAGATCGCCGGCGTGGCCAAGGTGCTGCATGCGGACGACGCCGGCCTGGCCCATGGCCTGGCCGAGAACATGGCGGCCCAGATCCTGGCCATTGCCAAGGACTACAGCCACATCCTGTTTCCGGCCACCGCGTCGGGCAAGAACATCGCACCCCGCGTCGCGGCCAAGCTGGACGTCGGCCAGGTGTCGGACATCACCAAGGTCGAAAGCCCTGACACCTTCGAGCGCCCGATCTATGCCGGCAATGCGATTGCCACGGTGCAGAGCCTGGACGCGGTCAAGGTGCTGACGGTTCGCACCACCGGTTTCGACCCGGCCGCGGCCGAGGGTGGAACTGCTGCGGTGGAAACCGTGGCGGCCGTCACTGCCAGCACCAGCACCACGTTTGTCGGCAGCGAAATCGCCAAGAACGACCGGCCGGAACTGACCTCCGCCAAGATCGTCGTCAGCGGTGGCCGTGCACTGGGCAGCGCCGAGAAATTCAACGAAGTGATGACGCCGCTGGCAGACAAGCTCGGCGCCGCCATGGGCGCGTCGCGTGCCGCGGTCGACGCCGGTTACGCACCGAACGACTGGCAGGTCGGCCAGACCGGCAAGATCGTGGCGCCGCAACTGTATGTGGCCTGCGGCATCAGCGGTGCGATCCAGCACCTGGCCGGCATGAAGGACTCCAAGGTGATTGTCGCGATCAACAAGGATCCGGAGGCGCCGATCTTCAGCGTGGCCGACTACGGTCTGGAGGCAGACCTGTTCGATGCCGTGCCGGAGATGGTCAAGGCGCTGTGATCTGACTGCTGGCAACCGGGTGTCGGGCTGCAGGCGCGACACCCTGGCACTCCCCGCCGCGCTACAAGGACCATTGCCTGGGCCCGCGCGGCGTTTTTGTATCTGGAGGTTATCGTGAGCTACGTTGCACCCGTCAAGGACATGTTGTTCAACATCGCGCATCTGGCAGACCTGGAGCAGGTCGCGGCCATGCCCGGATTCGAGGATGCCGGACTGGAGACCGCGCAGGCCGTGCTGGAAGAGGCGGCTCGATTCAACCAGGAGGTGCTTTCTCCGCTGAATTGGGACGGTGACCAGCAACCCTCGTCCTGGAAGGACGGCGTGGTCACGACGACCGCCGGATTCAAGCAGGCCTATGTGCAGTTCGCCGAGGCCGGCTGGCAAGGCCTGCAGCATCCGGCCGACTTCGGTGGCCAGGGCCTGCCCAAGACGATTGGCGCGGCCTGCATCGAAATGGTCAACAGCGCCAACATGAGTTTCGCGCTGTGCCCGCTGCTGACCGACGGTGCGATCGAGGCCTTGCTGACGGCCGGCTCCGACGATCTGAAGGCGATCTACCTCGAGAACCTGGTCAGCGGCAAATGGACCGGCACGATGAACCTGACCGAGCCGCAAGCCGGCTCCGATCTGGCCATGGTGCGTAGCCGCGCCGAGCCGCAGCCGGACGGAAGCTACAAGGTGTTCGGCACCAAGATCTACATCACCTATGGCGAGCACGACATGGCCGAGAACATCGTCCATCTGGTGCTGGCCAGGGTCAGTGGCGCGCCCGAGGGTGTCAAGGGCATCAGCCTGTTCGTCGTGCCCAAGTTCATGGTGAACGCGGATGGCTCGCTGGGCGATCGCAACGATGTGCATTGCGTCAGCATCGAGCACAAACTGGGCATCAAGGCCTCGCCGACGGCGGTGCTGCAATATGGCGACAAGGGCGGCGCGGTGGGTTACCTGGTCGGGCAGGAAAACCGCGGCCTCGAATACATGTTCATCATGATGAACGCTGCGCGGTATGCGGTCGGTGTGCAGGGCATCGCGATCGCCGAGCGGGCTTACCAGAAGGCGGTAGCCTTCGCGCGCGAACGTGTGCAGTCGCGGCCGGTGGACGGATCGATCAAGGCCAGCGCGCCGATCATCCACCATCCGGATGTCAAGCGCATGCTGATGACGATGCGTGCGTTGACCGAGGGATGCCGTGCCATGGCCTCGGTGGCCGCCGCCGCTTACGATGCAGCGCATCATCATCCGGACGCGCAGACGCGCAAGCAGAACCAGACCTTCTACGAGTACCTGGTGCCGCTGGTCAAGGGCTTCAGCACCGAGATGAGCCTGGAGGTCACCAGCCTGGGCGTGCAAGTCCATGGCGGCATGGGTTTCATCGAGGAAACCGGTGCGGCGCAGTATTACCGCGACGCGCGCATTCTGCCGATCTACGAGGGTACGACCGCGATCCAGGCCAACGATCTGGTCGGGCGCAAGACCAGCCGTGACGGCGGGCAGGGCGCACTGGCGATTGCCGCCCAGATCGAGACCACCGAAAAGGCGCTGCTGGCCAACCAGGCTGCGGATGCCCAGGCCATGGCCGGGCGTCTGGCGGCGGCACGCGCGGCATTCGTCGATGTGGTGCGGTTCGTCGCCGACCAGTCCAAGGCTTCGCCGAATGCGGCGTATGCCGGCAGCGTGCCATACCTGATGCTGGCCGGCAACCTGATGGCAGGCTGGCAGATGGCGCGCGCCATGCTGGTGGCGCTGGAGCAGGTTGCCGCTGGCACCGATACCGCATTCATGCAGGCGAAGGTCACGACCGCGCGGTTTTATGCCGACCATATCCTGACCCGTGTGCCTGGCATGCGCGATGCCATCGTCGAAGGTGCCGACAGCGTCAATGCGCTGGCGCTGGACGCCTATTGATCTGCCTGTAACCTGTTCTTGAAACCCACCATGTCGAAACTGCCACCACCTTTGAGCCGCCTGCCATTGCCGATCATCGGTGCGCCGCTGTTCATCATCAGCAATCCGAAGCTGGTGATTGCCCAATGTATCGCCGGCGTCGTCGGCTCCATGCCGGCACTCAACGCGCGTCCCGCCGCACAACTGGAGGACTGGCTGGTCGAGATCACCGAAACGCTGGCCGCGCATGACAAGGCGCATCCGGATCGGCCGGCGGCGCCGTTCGCGGTCAACCAGATCGTGCACAAGAGCAACGACCGGCTCGAACACGACATGGCGTTGTGCGTGAAGTACAAGGTGCCGATCATCATCACCAGCCTGGGCGCACGCGAGGACATCAATGCGGCGGCGCACAGTTATGGCGGCGTGGTGATGCACGACATCATCAACAACAAGTTCGCACACAAGGCGATCGACAAGGGTGCCGACGGCCTGATCGCGGTAGCCGCCGGGGCCGGTGGGCATGCCGGCGTCAAGAGTCCGTTTGCCTTGATCCAGGAAATCCGCCAGTGGTTCGACGGGCCGGTGGCGCTGTCCGGGGCGATCGCCACCGGTGGTGCGGTGCTGGCAGCCCAGGCGATGGGCGCGGATTTTGCGTATATCGGCTCGGCCTTCATCGCGACCGAGGAAGCCCGCGCGATCGATGCGTACAAGCAGTCGATCGTCGACAGCAACTCGGACGACATCATCTACAGCAACCTGTTCACCGGCGTGCATGGCAACTACCTGGCGACGAGTATTCGTGCCGCCGGCCTGGACCCGGACAACCTGCCGGTCAGTGACGCCAGCAAGATGAATTTCGGTGGTGATGCGAAGAAGGCCTGGAAGGACATCTGGGGTTGCGGCCAGGGCATTGGCGCGGTGAACAAGATCCAGAGCACCGAGGCTTTCGTGGCGCAATTGCGGCGCGAATACGTAGCAAGCCGGGACCGCCTGCTGGCGCCGACGACGGCCTGAGGACGACGCGGCTGCGGCCGGCCGGACCCGTCGATGGCGGGGCGGGATGCGCACGAGGCAACCGGGTCAAGGTCGCCGGGTCCTGTCATCGGTATCCGGTTGACCGGTGCGGCCTGTCTCCATATACTGTACGCATGAACAGTATTCTCTTGGCAATGGCGGAGGCGTCACGACAGCGCGCCATCTTGCAGCACGGAGCGCCCGGTGCATGAGGTCGCCATTCCGGTGCAGGCGATCAAGGGCCGTGGCGCCGCCGACCAGTTGGCGCACCGCTTCTCGGTCGATGCCCGGGCCGCATTCGACGATGGCTGGGGCACGTTGGACGCGGCCCACGGCAACCCACGGCAGGCCGCTGTTCCAACCCGGGTCCAGGCGCAGGCTGCCGGCAGCGCGATCAGCCGCAACCAGTCGCCGGACATCCATTTCGACTACGGCCTGAACCCGTACCGCGGCTGCGAACACGGGTGCGTCTACTGTTATGCGCGGCCGACGCACAGTTACCTGAACCTGTCGCCGGGGCTGGACTTCGAGACCCGCATTTTTGCCAAGACGAACCTGGCAGAACAACTGGCGCGCGAACTGCAATCGCGCAGTTACCGGCCGAGCCAGATCGTCATCGGCTCGGTCACCGACGCCTACCAGCCGGCGGAGCGGCACTGGGGTATCACCCGTTCGGTGATCGAACTGCTGGCGCGGTGCGACCATCCTTTGGCGATCGTCACCAAGGGCAGCGGCGTGGAGCGCGACATCGACCTGCTGGCTGCGATGGCGCGCAAGAACCTGGCCTCGGTATATGTGACGATCACCACGCTCGACGCGTCGCTGGCCCGTGCGCTGGAGCCGCGCGCCAGCGCACCGTACCGACGGCTGCGCACGATCCGGGCGCTGGCCGAGGCCGGCATACCGGTCGGGGTCAGCGTTGCGCCGCAGATTCCGTTCGTCAACGAAGACATGGAAAAGGTGTTGGAAGCGGCAGCCGAAGCCGGCGCCCGGTCGGCGTTCTACACCGTGTTGCGGCTTCCCTGGGAACTGCGCGATGTATTTCAGCAGTGGCTGGACCTGCATTACCCGCAACGCGCCGCCCGCGTCATGGCGCGCATCCG
>JBFJZP010000211.1:0-5707 GCA_041622095.1 Burkholderiaceae bacterium
AGGCGCTGAACAATGCCGGCCTGGACGTGCCGAGCTCCTGCGAACAAGGAGTCTGCGGCACCTGCCTGACCGGTGTGAAGGCCGGTGAGCCGGACCATCGCGACCTGTACCTGACCGACGAGGAACACGCCGCCAACGACCAGTTCCTGCCATGCTGTTCGCGCGCCCGCTCGGCACGCCTGGTCCTCGACCTGTAGCATCCGGCGCGCACGGTCGGTGCCACAGTCCGCTGGACCGGCACCGCCCCGCTGCAATGGCGACTGCATCCGGATAGCCGCGATGTCGCCGCGTCGACAACGCAAGTCGACGCCAGAACCGGACCTTCACCGGCGCCGGGATACATTGCATCGCGATGATCCCCGGCTGCGTGCGCAGACTCCTGCGCGCGGCGTGGCGCAACCGTGGGTCGTATCCTGTTTGCCCTTCAACCGACGAGGAGTCCGCGTTCATGGCCGCTGTCAGTTTTTCCACCGTACAACCGGTCGGCACCCAATCGTTGTCGATCGGCTTTTCCGATGGAAGCGAATCCGTCTACAGCCTGATGTGGCTGCTCGACAGTTGCCCCGAAGGCTTCCACCCGCAGACCGGCGAGCGTTCGTTCGACCTGTTGTCGGTGCCCGACGCGCCTTTGTTGCGCTCGGCCAACCTGCTGGCAGATGGCCGTCTCGAACTGCAATGGGAGCATGAAGGTCCGGCCAGCCATTTCAGTGCCGACTGGTTGTCCGCCCATCGGCCGGGCGTGGCCCGGCGCGATGCCGCGATGGTCGCGCACAGCTACTGGCGCGCCGCCGACCTGCCCGACGGCGCGCCCCGCCACGATGCCAGCGCCATCCTGAACGACGACGCGGCGTTGATGGCCTGGCTGGTCGACACCAAGAAACATGGCCTCACCATCGTGCAAGGCATCGATGGCAAGGGAGAAGCCAGCATGGCCATCGCCCGGCGCATCGGCTTCCTGCGCGAAACGAATTTCGGCATCACCTTCGAAGTCATCAACAAGGCCGATCCGAACAACCTGGCCTACACCTCGCTGGCACTGGCATTGCACACCGACCTGACCAACCAGGAAACACCGCCCGGCTACCAGTTCCTGCATTGCATCACCAACGACGCAGAAGGCGGCGGCTCGGTCTTTGCCGACGGCTTTGCGATGGCCCAGGTGCTGCGCGACAGCGACCCGCAGGCCTTCGACGTGCTGGCCGGCACGCTGATCCCGTGTCGCTTCTTCGACCGTGAATGCGACATCCGCATCCACAAGCCGGTGATCACGCTCGACCATAGCGGTGCGATCCAGGAGATCCGCTTCAACGCGCACCTGGTCGACCTGATCGACCTGCCGACAGAAAGCATCGACGCCTGGTACCGCGCCTACCGCGCCTTCATGCGCCTGACACGCGATCCGGCGTTCCGCCTGAGCTTCAAGATGGCGGCCGGCGAGATGACCGCCTTCGACAACCGGCGCATCCTGCATGGCCGCGAGGCTTTCAACCCGGCCACCGGCAACCGCCACCTGCATGGCTGTTATGTCGACCGGGTCGAGTTCGACAGCCGTATGCGCATGCTGGACAAATCCTGAGTCGATGCAGGTGCACAGGGCGAGATCCATCCCCTGAACGGTCGACACCGGCCATGGACGTGACCGGCGCGCAAGTGCACGGTCCCCTGCTGTCGCAAAGCCATGCCGGCGCGCATGCTGCTGCCGGCGCTACGCGCAGCGCATCGCCCCTGAAATCTGCGCGCACCGTCGGTGCACGGCCCATCAATTCGCATACGATAGCCGCATGAACATGCCCGAGCGCAGCTGACCGACGTCTGATGGAGGTCGCCACCCTCGTCCTGCTGTTCGCCGGCGGCATGTTGTCCGGTGCGGTCACCGCGATTGCCGGTGGCGGCAGTTTCCTGACATTCCCGATGCTGCTGGCCGCCGGACTGCCGCCATTGACCGCCAACATCACGAACTGGGTCGCGCTGATGCCCGGCAACTTCATGGCGCTGGCCGCCTACCGCACCGAACTGGCGGAGATGCGCCATGACGTGCGCGCCCATCTGCTGGTCGCGTTCTGCGGCGGCCTGGTCGGCGGCCTGTTGTTGTTGTGGACCGGCGAGGTGCGCTTCGAAAAAGCCGTGCCCTGGCTGATGCTGACCGCTACCTTGTTCTTCGCGTTCGGCGAATGGGTCAAGAAGCGCCTGCATGCCTGGCGCAAGCCGGATCGGCCGATGTCGCGCCGCGCCATACTGGCTTTCGAGTTCGTGTTGATGATCTACGGCGGCTATTTCGGCGCCGGACTGGGCATCGTGTTGCTGGCAGCCTTGGCGATGGCCGGCGAAGCATCGATCCATCGGGCCAATGCCAAGAAGAACCTGATGGTGGCCGCGCTCAGCATCGCCGGCATGATCGTGTTCCTGCCCTCGGGCATCGTGGTCTGGGCGTACGCCATTCCGATCCTGATCGCATCCGGCCTGGGCGGATATGGCGCCATCTACCTGGTGCGCCGGGTGCCGCAACATGTGTTGCGCCTGACCGTGCTGGCCTGGGCCATCCTGCTGACCGGCGTGATGTTCTGGAAATACGGTTGACATCGCCAGGAACCGTTTCTGGCCGATGCGCCGGCAGCGGCACCGGCTGCGGATCGGAGCACGGCCGGACTCAGGGCAAATCGACGCTGCCCCAGCCGTGGTTCCACGCGCTCGTTATCATCGCCAGATCCATCGCTCCATCGTCGTGGCCGCAGGCGCGCGACCGACAAGTCCGCGCATCCGTCCATCCGACCACACATCAGGGAACAAGGCCATGGCATACAGGCAAGTGATTCGCAATGCCCGGATATTCGACAGTGCCACTGGCACCGTCGAGAGCGGGCGCCAGATCATCATCGAGGGCGCGCGTATCGAGGCGCTTGTCGACGCAGCGCTACCGGTGGACGCGGCGCAAACCATCGACGCCGGCAACCGCGTCGTGTTGCCCGGCCTGATCGACGCGCATGTACATGTGGTGGCGGCCTCGCACGACCTGATCGGCCTGGCGCAGCAGGCACCTTCGCTGGTGGTGGCGCAAAGCAGCCAGATCCTGCGCGGCATGTTGATGCGCGGCTTCACGACGGTGCGCGACGCGGCCGGCGCGGACTTCGGCCTGCAGGAGGCGGTTGCGCGTGGCCTGTTCGAGGGACCGCGCCTTTTCATCGCCGGATTCCCGGTGTCCCAGACCGGCGGGCATGCCGACATGCGGCCCAAGGGCGTTCGCATGCGCGAGATGTTCTGCAGTTGCGCCGGCCTCGGCCTGATCGGCGCGATTGCCGATGGCGTGGGCGAAGTGCGCCGCGCGGTGCGCGAGCAGGTGCGCAACGGTGCCAACCAGATCAAGATCATGGCCGGCGGCGGGGTGTCGAGTCCGACCGATCCGCTCGAGGGCACGCAATTCTCGATCGAAGAGTTACGCGCTGCCTGCGAGGAAGCGGAAGCCGCCAACCTGTACACGATGGCGCATGCCTATTCGCCACGCGCGGTTACCCGCGCCGTCCAGGCCGGCGTGCGTTCGATCGAGCACGGCAACCTGATCGATGCCGCCACCGCGCGTGTGATGAAGGAACATGGCGCCTACCTGGTGCCGACCCTGTCCACCTACCAAGCCCTGGCGAACGAAGGTGCGCGCCTGGGCTGGTCGGGCGAGATGCTCGACAAGTTGACGATGGTGCAGCAGCGCGGCCTCGAATCGCTGAAGATCGCGCGCGCCGAAGGGGTGCCGATCGTGTTCGGCACCGACCTGCTCGGCCATATGCACGACCAGCAATCCGGCGAATTCGACCTGCGCACCGAGGTCATGTCGCCGGTGGAGGCCTTGCAAAGCGCGACCATCGTCGCCGCCCGGATGATGCGCCAGGAGGGCCGGATCGGCGAACTGGTCGCCGGTGCCTGGGCCGACCTGCTGGTGGTCGATGGCGATCCGACGCAGGAACTCTCGATGCTGACCCGGCCTGACACCGGGTTGCGGCTGATCATGCAGGCCGGCAGGGTTGTGACCGACCGCCTGACGAACTGAACCGGCGCGCCGCGGCGCGATGCAGGAAGCCCGCATCGCGCGTGGCACAGACCAAAAAAAAGGCCCGCAGAGCGGGCCTTTTGCTTGCGGGGACATTGCCCCGGCAGTTACTTGACGGTGGTGAAGCGGGCTTCCGGCCGGTCGTCATTGCGGTAGACCGTCTCGACACCCTTCTTCATCGCCCAGGGGCGCAGCTGGTGGTGCAGCGGAATCAGCAGCACTTCGTCACGGGTGCGGACCAGCGCTTCGCGGATCATCGCGTTGCGTTTCGTCTGGTCGACTTCCGACTTCATCGCGTCAACCAGGCGATCGACTTCCGGATCGCTGACGCGGCCGAAGTTGAAGTTGCCGTCGGCGCCGGTGGTCTTGGTACGCACCAGCGACTGCAGCGTGTACTGCGCATCCATCGTCGCAACGCCCCAGCCCAGCAGGTAGGCCGAGGTGTCGAAGTTCTGCACCTTCTGGATGAAGGTCGCCATCGACTCGGCCGCCAGCTTGGTCTTGACGCCGATACGGGCCCACATCACGGTGATGTTCTGGCAGATCTCTTCGTCGTTGACATAGCGGTTGTTCGGGCAGTTGAGCTGGATCTCGAAGCCGTTCGGGTAACCGGCATCGGCCAGCAACTTCTTGGCGCGTTCCGCGTCGGCCTTGGGCGCGACGTCGATGTCCGGCGAATTGCCGTTGACGCCGGGCGCGACCATGATGCCGGCCGGCAGTGACAGGCCACGCATGGTGTTGCGCTTGATCAGCTCACGGTCGATCGCGATGCTCAGGGCTTCACGCACCCGCTTGTCCTTGAACGGGTTCTTGCCCTTGACGTCGGAGTACTTGAGCTCCGGGCTGTGCATGTCCAGCGCCAGGAAGATCGTGCGCACCTCGTTGCCGTCCATGACCTTGAGCTTGGAGTCGCCACGGATGCGTGCGACGTCCTGGGTCGGCAGGTCGGTCAACATGTCGAGTTCGCCGGAGAGCAGCGCTGCGACACGGGTCGGGTCGGACTTGATCGGGGTGTAGATCACCTCGGTCACGTTGCCACTGTGCTTGTCCCACCAGCCCTTGTTGATCGTCATCGTGACCTTCTGGTCGGGCTGCCAGCCGGTGATCTGGTATGCGCCGGTGCCGTTGACGTTGCGCGAGGCGAAGTTCTCCTCCTTGTTCTTGTAGTCCTGCACGTTCATCGTCTTGTTCTTCTCGGCCCAGGTCTTGCTCATCATCCTGAAGTCGATCAGATTGCGCAGCAGCATCGGGTTGGGCGACGCCAGGATCAACTCGACCGTGTGGTCGTCGATCTTCTTGACCTCGTTGATGCCGGTGACGTAGATCGACATCGTGCCCTGCGGCTGCTTGATGCGGCCGAAGTTGAACACCACGTCGTCTGCGGTGAAGTTCGAGCCGTCATGGAACTTGACACCCTTGCGCAGTTCGAAGCGCACCTGGGTCGGCGTCACGAAGGTCCACTTGGTGGCGAGCGCCGGCTCGACCTCGAACTTCGGGTTGTAGCGCGTGAGCCCTTCGTACGAGTGCATCAGGATCGCGTTGGTCGTCGCATGGTTCTGCGAATGCGGATCCAGCGTCAGGATGTCGTTCTGCGCGCCCCACTTGAGCGTCGTCGCATGCGCGGCCGACAGGGCCAGACCGGTGGCCAACGCGGCCACGGCCAGAACTCGC
>JBFJZP010000212.1:0-5642 GCA_041622095.1 Burkholderiaceae bacterium
CCCGCACTGGCGTTCAAGCAGCGCGCACCCACACCGATGTTCGCGATGTGGTCCGTGTTGCCTTGCACAGCCAGCGCCATTCCGACACCAATCGCCGCCGCGCGCGCGAGCTGACCTGGCAATGGGTCGCCGCCAAGTGGCCGCGGCTGATGCCTTCGCGCGACCAGATGGAGATGGGCCAATACAAGCATTCGATTCCCGGCCAGCAAATCGCCATGTCCCGTGCGGCCGATCATTCGAGCTGGTCGCTGGCCGTAGCTTTTGACGAGAAGAACGGCGTGCGTACCTGGGTGACCCAGGTCGAAGTCGCCGACGGCGGCGACTCCGACGTATTGCGGCTGCAGACCTCTTGCACCGATGTCGCCGACGCGCCGCTGGTGGTGGCGCCGCCGCGCCTGCTCGGCAGCTGGGTCGAGCGCATGGAACTCGAAGACGGCCCGTTCGCGGTGCTCGGCGAGCCCCGCGAGGTCAATGACGAATCGCAGTTGCAGGGTTTTCTGACACATGTGTTGTCACCCCAGCGCAAGCTGCCGATCATCGCGCTGGCCAACCGCCCCGAGACCCGCTTTTACGGCGTCGATCCGCGCGGCCTGGCTACCGCAGTACGTGGCCTGGCCCATGTGACCTGCCTGGACCCCCATATCGCGCTGGAAGTGGCCGACCGGCTCGGCCCGCGCCTGGGCATCGTGCCCGGTGCGGCGCGCATCTACAGCGCCAAGGTGCCGGTGGAGGAAAACGCGCTGAACCATCCGCTGGTGCGCAACACGCGCGCGGTGGGCAATGCGCAGGACAGCGCCGGCGCATTCCGGCGCCTGTTGTGCCAGAAGATCTGCGCGATGAGTGTGCGCGAGCGTCCCGATGTTTCGTACAACGCGTGCAACGCGGCCAGCGCAGGCAGCCCGGCTGCCACTCCCCGCTGACACTGAAGCCGACGCGACGGTCGCGCCGCGGCGTCGATCGCCGCAGCGCGGGCCGCGCGCCCCATCAGGGCATGTATTGCCCGCCGTTGACCTCGATCACCTGGCCGGTGACATAAGACGCCAGCGACTCGGACGCCAGGTACAGGAAGGCGCCGGCACATTCGTCGACCGAACCCAGGCGCGCCATCGGAATCGTCTTGCGCATGGTTTCGAGTTGCTCCGGTGTGGAGAACTTGTCGTGGAAAGGTGTCGTGATGACACCCGGCGACACCGCGTTGACGCGAATGCCCTTGCCCACCAGTTCCTTGGCCAGGCCCTTGGTTGCGGTCGTGACGAAGGCCTTGGAGCCGGCATACATGGCTGCGCCCGGGCCGCCTCCATTGCTGGCGGCGATGCTGGTCAGGTTGATGATGCTCGAGCCCGCGGCCATGTGTGGCACCGCGAACTTGGTGCACATCATCATCGAGCGCACATTGAGGTCCAGGATGTCGTCGAGCATCGCGTCGGTGAGTTCGGTGACCGCCTGGCGCTGCACCAGCGCACCGGCGTTGTTGATCAACACGTCGATGCGGCCCATGCGCGCGGCCGCCTCCTTGACCACCCGCTCGCACTCGGATGACTTGCGCAGATCGCCCTGCAACACGAAGGCGTCGCCGCCGGATGCCTTGATCGCCTGGGCGACCTTTTCCGCCGCATCTTTCGAGCTGTTGTAGTGCACCGCCACCGTGGCGCCACGGGCGCCCATGGCCAGCGCGCAACCCGCGCCAATACCGGTCGACGCACCGGTGATCAGAATAGCCCTGCCTTTGTAGTCTTCCATCGTGTATGTCCTTCTGGGTGGGTACCGGGATGGCTGCCGCGACAGGCCACAGCCATCGGTCCGCGGCAAGTCTACGCCATTGCCCCGCGTGCGCTGGTGTCCGGCCAACGCGCGCGGATCAGCGCTCCACCGTCCGGGTATAGGTCTCCGGCCGGCGGTCGCGGTAGAACTGCCAGGCGTTGCGCACCTCGCGCAATACCGCCATGTCGAGGTCGCGGATCACCACCTCGCTCTGGTCGGTGCTGGCCACCGCTCCGACATAGTTGCCGCGCGGATCGACGAAATAACTCGAGCCGTAGAACGTGACCGCCTGGTCGCCGAACTCGCGGCTCTCATTGCCGATGCGGTTGTTCGCGCCGATGAAGTACTGGTTGGCTGCCGCCGCGGCCGGTTGTTCGAGCTCCCACAAGCGGTTCGACAGGCCCGGCTTGGTCGCCGACGGGTTGAACACGATCTGCGCGCCGGCCAGCCCGAGTTCGCGCCAGCCCTCGGGGAAATGCCGGTCGTAACAGATGTAGACGCCGATGCGCCCGACCGCGGTGTCGAATACCGGATAACCCAGCGTGCCCGGCCGGAAGTAGAACTTCTCCCAGAACTGCGGCAGGTTGGGAATATGGTGCTTGCGGTACTTGCCCAGCATGCGGCCGTCGGCGTCGATCACCACCGCGGTGTTGTAGTACAGCCCCGGCATCTCCTCCTCGTAGATCGGCAGCACCATCACCAGTTGCAGTTCCTTCGCAAGCTCGGCAAAAAGCGCGACCGTCGGACCGGGAATCGATTCGGCATAGGCGTAGTACTTCGGGTCCTCGATGATCCCGAAATACGGACCATAGAACAGCTCCTGGAAGCAGATGATGCCGGCCCCCTGCGCCGCCGCATCGCGTGCGAACTGCACATGTTTCGCGATCATCGACTCCTTGTCGCCGGTCCAGTCGGTCTGGGTGATGGCTGCACGTACGACACTCATGTTGGGGCCTCCGGTTGTGTTGTCAGTCGCTCCGCTGCGCAGGCTTGTCCGGGCCGAAGAAAGCCGCATGGCCCCGGATAAACGCGACCCGGGACGGCGCGGATCTCTTGCGCTACGCCTCGATCTGCCTGGAAACAAAGGCCTCAGTATGGTCTGGTGGCTGCAAAGAGTCCAGCATGACGAATGCCCATCCCGGCCCTGTGCGGGCCGCACGCCCGTGCCAGCACCACGAGCCAGGCGGTTACCGCCTCCGAAACTCTGTTACACAAACCCCGGCCAGCCGACCCGCGATTGGTGGGATGATCTAGCCCGTTGGCAGGACCGGCCTGCCAGCATCAGCACGCTGGAGGATTGACGGAATGCGATGGGCCAAGACAAGTTTGCGCAACAGTTTTTTCGGCTGGTTGGCCAACGAAACGGTTGCGGAATCAAACGATGACCTGGACGCCATCCGCAAGGTGATGCTGCAGGCCCTGGAGGAGAATCGAGATGGCCTGAATTCGACCGTCGAGCGCAAACTGCTGTTTGCGCACGACATCGACCAGCTCTGGTATTGCCGCCCCGAGCTGATGACCGCCATCGCCGCGAGCCGAGGCGAAGCGGTTGCCAGTCGTTGCCTGGCCGACATCACCCGGCTGTTCGAAGAGCGCGTGCCCGAACGTTTCAAACGCAAGGGCCGTCCGGTCATTCGACGGCGCTGAGTCGCCCGCATTGCGACGCTGGCGCACCGAACCGGCACCCCTGCTCTTGCGGCGGCTATCGGCCGCAGCCATGACTCGGCACAATGGCGCTTGTACACATGATTCGAAAGGACTTGTATGGGCTCCGGAAAAATCCTGGTCGCACAAGGTGGTGGCCCGACAGCGGTGATCAACCAGTCGATGGTCGGCGTGGCGCTGGAGGCGCGGCGCCACCGACAGGTCGAACGGGTGTACGGGGCACGCCACGGCGTGCGCGGCATCGTCGATGAAGACTTCGTCGACCTGACCCAGGAGACCAGCCACAACCTGGAACTGGTGGCCGCCACACCCTCGTCGGCGCTGGGCTCGACCCACGACAAACCCGACGCAAGATATTGCCATGCGATCTTCGAGGTGTTGCGCGCACACGAAATCGAGCATTTCTTCTACATCGGTGGCAACGACTCGTCCGACACCGTGCGCATCGTCAGCGAGGAGGCGCGCAAGGCAGCTTACCCGCTGCGCGCGATTCACATCCCGAAGACGATCGACAACGACCTGGTCGGCAACGACCACACCCCGGGGTTTCCATCGGCCGCGCGTTTCGTCGCGCAGGCGTTTGCCGGCGTCAATCTGGACAACGCGGCGCTGCCCGGCGTGTATGTCGGCGTCGTGATGGGCCGGCATGCAGGTTTCCTGACCGCCGCCTCGGCGCTGGGCAAGAAGTTCGAGGACGACGGCCCGCACCTGATCTACCTGCCCGAGCGCACCTTCGACCTGCAGCAGTTCCTGCACGACGTCAAGGTCACCTATGAACGCCATGGGCGCTGCGTCGTCGCTGTGTCAGAAGGTATCCACGACGCAGCCGGCACGCCGATGCTGGCACTGCTGGCAAAAGAGCTCGAGCAGGACGCCCATGGCAATGTGCAACTGTCCGGCACCGGTGCGCTGGCCGACCTGCTGTGCGAGGAGATCCGCAGCAAGCTCGGCATCAAGCGGGTGCGTGGCGACACCTTCGGCTACCTGCAGCGCTCCTTCATCGGCTGTGTGTCGGACGTCGACCAGCGCGAGGCGCGCGAGGTCGGCGAAAAGGCGGTGCAGTTCGCGATGTGGGGCCATCGCGATGGCTCGGTGGCGATCCATCGCACCGGCTTTTATTCGGTCGACTACGCGCTGCTCGACCTGGCCGACGTGGCCGGCAAGACCCGGGTCATGGAAGACGCATTCATCAGCACCAGCGGCACCGACGTGACCGACGCCTTCCGCATGTACCTGCGCCCGCTGCTGGGTTCCGGCATGCCGGATGCGTTCCGCCTGCGCGCCGCGCCGGTCGAACGGCGCAACAAGAGTTGACGCGGCGCCAAGGATGTTTCTCGCCTCCAAGCTGCTGACATTCCTGCTCGAACCCTTGTTCTGGGTGCTGGCCTTGCTGCTGGCCAGCGTATTGGTGGCGTGGCGCCGGCCCCGCGCCGGCCGGACCTTGTCCGCGCTGGCGCTGCTGGCACTGGTGCTGGGTTGCTGGACGCCGGTGCCGGAAGCGCTGCTGCGCAACCTGGAGGCGCAGTATCCATTGCCCTCCGAGCAGAGCCTGCAGGACTACGAGGGCATCGTCGTGCTCGGCGGGGCGCTGAGCAGCCCGGAGTTGTGGGCGGCCCATCCGCAACAGGTGGGCCTGAACCACCAGGCCGAACGCATGACCGAGGCAGTGGCGCTGATGCGCCGCCATCCGCATCTGCGCCTGCTCTTTACCGGCGGCAACGCCAGGGTTTCCGGCAAGGGCGCCAGCGAGGCCGAACGCGCCAAGATGTTGTTCGAGTCGCTGGGTATCGATCCGGCGCGGGTGATGTACGAGTCGGCATCGCGCAACACCTACGAGAACGCCTTGCTCACCGCATCGATGCCCGGCGTCGACAAGACCCGGCGCTGGATCCTGCTGAGTTCCGCGTTTCACCTGCCAAGGGCGATGGGCGTGTTCACCCGCGCCGGCTGGAACGTCACCGCCTGGCCGGTCGACTATCGCACCACCGCCCACGACTCATGGTTCGATTTTTCGCTGCATTACGGCCCGGCGACCTGGCAGCTGGCCTTGCATGAATGGCTGGGATACGCTGCCTACCGGCTGGCGGGCTGGCAGTGAGCGCTTTGGCGCGACGGCCGTTGCCGGGCCGTCACCCCACACCCTGCCGGCGCCTCAGCCCTCGTCCGAATCGGCGATCTGCTGCGGCGTGAGCCGGGTGGCGATCAACTTGTCGATA
>JBFJZP010000213.1:0-5624 GCA_041622095.1 Burkholderiaceae bacterium
ACCTCGGCAGGCGCTGTCGTCACGACCGAGCAGGTACGCGCGGAATTGCTGGCCCATGCGCCGGACGGCGCCGGGCCGGGCCAGACGGTCTGGGTCGGGCTGCAGATCCGGCACAAGCCGCAATGGCATACCTACTGGAAAAACGCCGGTGACTCCGGCCTGCCGACGCAGCTGCAGTGGACCTTGCCGGCCGGGGTCAGCGCCGGCGAGATCCAGTGGCCGCTGCCGCAGAAGATCCGCATCGGCACGCTGGCCAACTACGGCTACGAAGACACCGTGCTGCTGCCGGTGCAACTGACCATCGGCCCGGAATTCAAGCCCGGCCTGTTGTCCGAGACGATCGACGTGCAGCTGGCAGCCTCCTGGCTGGTTTGCAAGACCGAATGTATTCCGGAGGAAGGCCGCTTCACGCTGAAGATCCCGGTGCGCAGCTCGACCGCCGCCAACGGCGCGTTATTCGATGCCGCCTGGCGCAATGCCCCGACCGCCATGCCACGTGACGAGACCAGCCGGCTGGCGATCGACGGGCAGATGCTGGCGCTGTCGGTGGCGGGCCTGCCGTCGAGCTGGCAGGGTCGGACGCTGGCGTTTTTCCCGGAAACCCCGGAGGTCATCGAGACCGCGGCCGACTGGCAACAGGCCTGGGATGGCGCAGTCTGGACCGCGCGTATCCCCTTGTCGGCACAACGCAGCAACAGCCCGACGCTGATGCCGGTGGTGCTGGCGCTGGACGGCCAGGGCCGGCGCATCGAACTACCGGTCAGCGGCGAATGGCCGCCGGCCAGTGGCGTGGCGCCGGAGTCGACCGCCTTGCGCGCCGCGCTGGCAGCCCAGCCCGGCAGTGGCGGTCTGTTCACCGGTGCGCCGGCGCCATCGATCGGATTTTGGGCCGCCTTGCTCGGCGCCCTGATCGGCGGCCTGATCCTGAACCTGATGCCTTGCGTGTTGCCGGTGCTGGCGATCAAGATGCTCGGTTTTGCCCGCCATGCGGACGACCGGCGCGCCCACCGCATCAATGGCATCGCCTACACCGCCGGTGTGTTGCTCAGTTTCATGGCACTGGGACTGCTGATGTTGTCCTTGCGCAGCGCCGGCGAGAGCCTGGGCTGGGGCTTCCAGCTGCAGAATCCGGCGGTGGTGGCCGGCCTGGCGCTGATGTTCACGCTGATCGGCCTGAACCTGGCCGGCGTGTTCCATTTTGCGCAGATCGTGCCGTCCAGCCTGGCTGGATTCCAGCCCCGCCACCCGGTGGTCGACGCCTTCTTTACCGGCGTGCTGGCGGTCGCGATCGCCTCGCCGTGCACCGCCCCGTTCATGGGTGCGTCGCTGGGGCTGGCGGTCGCCTTGCCGCCGGTTCAGGCGCTGGCGATATTTGCTGCGCTCGGCCTGGGCCTGGCGTTGCCGTATCTTGCCGCCAGTTTCATCCCGGCGGTTGCGCGATCCCTGCCGCGCCCCGGCGCCTGGATGGACACGCTGAAGAAGTTCATGGCGTTCCCGATGTTTGCCACCGTGGTCTGGCTGGTCTGGGTGCTGGGCCAGCAAAGCGGCATCGACGGTGCTGGCGCCCTGCTCGCGCTGCTGGTGTCGGTGGCCTTCGTGGCCTGGGCCCTGGCGCTGGCCGGCCGGGCCCGGCTGCTCGCTGGCGCGGTATCACTGGGTGTGCTGCTGGCCCTGGGCTGGAGCCTGGGGCCGACGGTCACCACATCGGCACCGACCGCCGCGCAACTGCCGGCTGACGGGCGCTGGCAGGCCTGGGCGCCTGGCAAGGTCGACCAGATCCTGGCCGGCGGGCAGCCGGTGTTCGTCGACTTCACCGCCGCCTGGTGTGTGACCTGCCAATACAACAAGCAAACCACCCTCAATGACCCGCAGGTCATGGCCGACATGGCGCAGCGCAAGTTGGCACTGTTGCGCGCCGACTGGACGCGGCGCGACCCGGCCATCACCGCCGCGTTGCAGCAACTCGGCCGCAATGGCGTGCCGGTCTACGTGTTGTACCAACCCGGCCGGGCACCGACGGTGATGTCCGAGATTCTTACCGTGAAGGATGTGCGGGAGGCGCTGGCGCGGCTGTAGCCGGGCAGGGCGTCGGTCGCTTCCATCCTGTTCTACCTGGAGGTTTTCACCATGCAACGACGCTACCTGATGCTCACCGCCCTGCTCGCCGGATTGACCGGCGCCCCGGCGCTGCTGGCTGCACCGGCCGTTGGCCAGGCGGCACCCGATTTCAGCCTGCCGGACACCAGTGGCAAACCGGTGCGCCTGTCCGATTTCCAGGGCCGGCATGTGGTGCTGGAATGGGTCAACCCCGGCTGCCCCTATGTGCGCAAGCATTACCAGAGCAGCAACATGCAGGGCACCCAGAAGGAGGTCACCGGCCAGGGCGTGGTCTGGCTGGCGATCAACTCCACCGAAAACGCCAGCGTCGACTACCTGCCACCGGAGCAGATGGGCCGCTGGATGCAGACCCAGCAGGCGGCTGCAACCCGGACCCTGATGGACGAGGATGGCAGCGTCGGCAAGGCCTATGGCGCGCGCACCACGCCGCACATGTACATCGTCGATCCCAAGGGCACGCTGATTTATGCCGGTGGCATCGACAGTATCCCGTCCTCGCGCATCGACGACATCAAGAGCGCGGTCAACCATGTCAAGCAGGGCGTGCGCCAGGCGCTGGCCGGACAGGCGATCGCACCGGCCAACACCCGGCCCTACGGCTGCTCCATCAAGTACAAGAGCTGAGCCGGGCACGGCGCGCCGCGATCGTCGCGCCTAGCATGTCCCAGCCGCTGCCAGCCTTGGGTGCAGCACTCCGCCAGCGGGTGTCAGCGGGTTGAACCACACCTTGGTCGGCGTTATAGTGGTCTGCAATAGCCAGTCACTGGCAGCAGGGAGCCCACATGACACGCACCGATGACGATGCGGTTTTGGCGCATGCCGATGCCGCGCGGGACATTCCCGCCACTGATTTCACCGCCTCCGACTTCGCGCAAGCCGGGCTGGAAACCGAGGCAGAGCTGGATCCGGACTGGTGGAGCGAATCCACCGACGGCTGCTGCAGCGAGGATGCTGCCCTGTTCGCGGCTTCGCAGCCGGCACCCCTGAACGTGGTCTGACGGCGCGCCTGGCCGGCCGATCCGTCGGCGGCTTCCGGCGCGTGAACGGCGGCGCCGGTGCGGCCGTGGCCAGGTGCTAGCTGCCACAATAGGCGGATGACCCAGAACAGCCAGGCCACGTCTTTCGCCCCCCTCCAGAACACCACTTTTCTGCGCGCATGCATGCGCCAGGCCACGGACCACACACCGGTCTGGCTGATGCGCCAGGCCGGCCGCTATCTGCCGGAATACCGCGCCACACGGGCCAAGGCCGGCAGTTTCATGGGCCTGGCCACCAACACCGATTTCGCCACCGAGGTGACCTTGCAGCCGCTGGAGCGCTACCCGCTCGACGCAGCCATCCTGTTCAGCGACATCCTGACCGTACCGGACGCAATGGGCCTGGGCCTGAGCTTCGCGCTCGGCGAAGGGCCGCGCTTCGCCCACCCGGTGCGAGACGAAGCCGCCGTGGCGGCGTTGCAGGTGCCCGACATGGACAAGTTGCGGTACGTGTTCGACGCCGTCACCTCGATCCGCCGCGCGCTGGCCGGCCGGGTCCCGCTGATCGGTTTTTCCGGCAGTCCCTGGACGCTGGCCTGCTACATGGTCGAAGGCGCCGGCTCGAGCGACTACCGGCTGGTCAAGACCATGATGTACGCCCGCCCGGACCTGATGCACCGGATCCTGGCGATCAACGCCGACGCGGTCGCCAGTTACCTCAACACCCAGATCGAAGCCGGCGCCCAGGCGGTGATGATCTTCGACAGCTGGGGCGGCGTGCTGGCCGACGGCGCTTTCCAGGAGTTCAGCCTGGCCTATACCAAGCGTGTGCTGGCGCAACTCAAGCGCAACCAGGACGGCGCGGTCATACCGCGCATCGTGTTCACCAAGGGTGGCGGCTTGTGGTTGCCCGAGATGGCGCCGCTGGACTGCGAGGTGCTGGGTCTCGACTGGACCGTCAACCTGCAACAGGCACGCGCCCGGATCGGCGGCGTCGCCGGTGGTCCTGGCAAGGCACTGCAAGGCAATATCGATCCGAATGTGTTGTTCGCCAATCCAGCGCAGATCGAAGCCGAAGTGGCCAAGGTGCTGAACAGCTTCGGCACGCCGCACAAGGCACCTGCCAGCGACCCGGACCAGGTCGGTCCGACCCATATTTTCAACCTCGGACATGGCATCAGCCAGTTCACGCCTCCTGAAAATGTAGCAACACTGGTCGATGCGGTGCACGCTTTGTCACGCCAGGCCAGGCGCTGACAGATGGGCCTGCGAAACGGCATGACAGCCGCCGCTGCAGGTTTGTGACTCCTGACTTATTCACAAAAAAGTTGCTGCAGTGCGCAAGGGTGCAGCGTCCGGTCGATGCTTTGCTACAAAACCCATAGCCACCGTAAGTTGTTGATTCATATGGAATTTGCATCTTTGCATTTTTGATGGGCAATCCAGCGGAAGCCTTTGTTTTCAAGGCTCGGGCCGGAACGCCGCATGGATATCAACAAAGTTATCCACAGAAAATCTGGATGACGTTCAAAGGTCTTATGGATCAAGCACTTAAGTCGCACTTCACAAGTTCACTTCAACAATCGGCCCCAAGCGACACCGCACCATGTCGTATCTGATCCCGGTCCTGATCCAGACCCCGGCCCACAGCCGGATCGGGACCGCGCTCACCTATCAAAGTGAGCAGCCACTGGCGCCAGGGACCCTGGTACGGGTTCCGCTGGGCAAACGCGAGACCCTGGGCGTGGTCTGGGACGCGGACGCATCCATCCAGACCCCCGACGCGGGCAAGTTGCGTGCCATCAGCGGGGCACTGGACGCACTGCCGCCCTTGTCGGCGCACTGGCGCCAGTTGGTCGGCTTCGCCGCTGCGTATTACCAGCGCGCGGTCGGCGAAGTCGCGCTGGCGGCGCTGCCGCCACAGCTGCGCGACCTCAACGCCGTGCAGCTGCAACGCCGGCTGCGCAAGGTCGCCACTGCGGGGTCCGGGCCGGTCGGCGACCCGGGGGCCGTCGGGCCGGAACTGAGCCCGGAGCAGCAGGTGGTGATGGCGCAGATCCGGCAGGCGGACGGCTGCTTCCTGCTGTTCGGCGCCACCGGCAGCGGCAAGACCGAGGTCTACCTGCAGAACGTGCAGGAGCTGCTGGCCAGCCAACCGGACGCCCAGGCGCTGGTCATGGTGCCGGAGATCAACCTCACGCCGCAGCTGCAAAGCCGGTTCGAGCAACGCTTCGGCCCCTTGTACGGCCCAGAGTCCGTGGTGTCGCTGCACAGCGGCATGACCAACCCGCAGCGCCTGCGCAGCTGGCTGGCCGCCCATCTGGGCACCGCCCGTATCGTGCTCGGCACCCGCATGGCGGTGTTCGCCTCCATGCCCGGGCTGGCGCTGATCGTCGTCGACGAGGAGCACGACCCGAGCTACAAGCAGCAGGAAGGCGCGCGTTATTCCGCCCGCGACCTGGCGGTCTACCGCGGCCGGCTGCAAGGCGCCAAGGTCATCCTGGGTTCGGCCACGCCGTCGCTGGAGAG
>JBFJZP010000214.1:0-5612 GCA_041622095.1 Burkholderiaceae bacterium
GCCGGCAACCACCCACATCACCGGCAACCAGGCCTTGTAGGGCAGGATCATCGAGACCACGAGGAAGGGAATACACAACCACTGGGTGATGCGAAGCGGGCGCTCGAAGCGGGTCTTGCGCAAGTCCTCCGCAAACAGGTAGCGGAACAAGGCCAGCGTCAGCATGCCGTAGACGGCCACCGTGACCGCCCGTCCCGGCGCCAGCCAGGCTGGTGGCAACATGTGTCCGAGCCACTGGATATCCCAGCCCGCCGAAATCGCGCTCATGCGCAAGGTGACCACCAGCCAGGCGGCGAACAAGACGTACAACACCTGCCGGTTGATCCAGGCGGTCATCAGCACGAATACGGCCAGCACGATCAGGCCGCCGTCCAGCAAGCCGGAGTTGCGATGGAATTCCTGGGTGGTGCGGCGCAGGTCGGTCGGCGTCCAGGCCATCGCGCTCAGGCGTGCCGGACCCACAAAGCTGCCCTGGCACAACACCGTGGCCGCGCTGTTCGGTATCTGCAGCGCGAAACCGGCCTTGATCATCGCGAAAGAGCCTTTGACGCCGGCGCGCGAGGCCTCGCCCAGGGGTTGCAAGGTGTTGCGATCCCAGCAACTCAGTCCGGTGGCATGGCGTGACGGGAACTCGACCGCCGACTTGCCGGATTCAATGTCAGCCGCCGCGAAGGTGAACCAGATCGGTTTTTCGGAGCGTCGGGTTTCGAAGAAGTCGACCCGGGGAGCCGATTCCAGGGCGGCGCGCGCCTGGGCGGCGCTCATCGCGCCATCTTCGGAGACGTCTTCAATAATCTGCAGCTTGACAGTGGATGCCGCGCCTGCCGAATACTGGTCTTGCCAGACGGCGATGGCGGCAATGGAAATCATGGCGATCGCCAGCGGCACAAGGTAGATCGACAATACCCAGACGAGCTTGTCCAGACCCGCGCCAATGCGGGCCCCGATCGCGTGCTGCCACGAGGAGCGCCGTTCTACCATGCATCCTTGCTAACGCCGGAGGAGTTCCGGCGACTGCCGCAAGTCTACGCACTGCGCCCAGGGCGTCAATCGTATCGACACCCCGAATAATCGACTTTGCCCGGGAATGGGCAAAATGTTGTGTGAATCAGACGGGGCGGCGGCCGAGCGGCGGAATGACGCGGGTCAATTCCGGCGCCGGGAACAACTCGCCCAGGTCGACGTCGCGATCGACGCGCACATCGATGTCGGGGTGGTGGGTGAAGCGCATGAACTTGAGCAGCGGATGCTGCGCGTCGACCAGTCGCTGGTGGCCGGTCTCGATTTCGAACCCCAGGACCCGGTGCGGAATGTTGTTGCCATGGCGCATCGGGATGTAACCCTGCTCCGGGAACAGATCTTCGAACATCATCTGGTCATACGGCCGATCCAGCGGCGCCCGCGCTGCCACGATGGCCCAGTCGATGCCGTCCTGCTCGCAGAACTGCAGCGTCGCCTTGATCAGCACCATCTTGACCAGGCGACCGATCGAGCCACCGACGATGCCGAGCCGGCTGCCTTCGATCAGCGGGCGATCACGTAACCAGCGCGGCAAGGTGACGCTTTGCTCGACCTTCAGCGGCATGTAGGCATTGCTTTGCAGGCGCAAGGTGCCCAGCGGCGAACCGTCGAGTCTGGATTCGGCGAGCAGCACGATCACACCCGGTTCGGTATCCAGGCTCTCGGGGGTGCGCAACTTTTCTGCGAACTCCGGCAGGTGGCGACCGTAGGCCTCGGCCCGGATGCTGACCGCCTTGGACAACTCCACTTCATTGCTGACGATGCGGACGGTGAACGGAAGGCGCTCCTGGGTCATCGTCATGCCGCCGGCCGCGGAAGCCGGAATGCTGATGGTGGGCTCGGAAGCACGATAAGCAGGCGGCAGGATGGCGGACAAACGGTTCATGATGTGGTCCTGTTCGGTTGGGTTTCGACTCGACTAACCAGGCGACTAAGCCCTGGGATGAACTGTAGGCCGCGGGCTTGTTCTTGCTAAGTCGCCGTTTGTCTAGACCGCTTGTAGGAAGTCGTCTTACAAATGGTTGCCAGAAAGGGGGCTGCAGGGGCGGGTGGCGCAGCCACTGCGGGTGATGCGCGGTCCGCTACCACCGGCCTGGCCGGGGCCCCTGGAGGCGTCAGCAGCGCAGGCTGACAGCCTGCAGCGTCCGACCATTGCGGGGGTCGAACAGCACCAGGTTGACGCTGCGCGTGGGTCCGGCCGATGTCGGCACCGCGTGCAGCACCAGCCTGCGCTCTCTGCCGGGACGGGTCGGATACTGGCCCACCGGCACATACTGGCGCACCACATGGTCGTTGTGCAGCTGTGCGCCGGCGTTTTCTCCTGCGCCGACTGCCGTCCGGTGTGCGCTGTCTGTCACGGTCCAGTAGGCGCCCCAGGTAGCCGGCGCACCGGCTTGGGTCGTCACGGTGGCCTCGAAGGTGTCCACGCCACTCTGGCGCAGGGAGATCGCGACCCGCGCTGCGTCGCGGGTGCCGGACCAGGGGTCGTCCGCATCGCGCCACTGGCGCCAGTCGCGCCCATTGCGCAACACCTGCGGGGTGTAGATGGTCCGCAGTCCGTTCCAGGCAGCCATCTGGCGTTGCCGCTGGGTATGGACCGGCGCGGCAAAGCGGTCGACCCAGCCGATATAGTCCCAATACGCCACATGGAAGGCCTGCAATACCGGCTGCACCTGTGCGTCCGGCGCCGTCAATGCGGACAGCCAGCGATCGGCCGGCGGGCAGGAGCTGCATCCCTGCGACGTATACAACTCGATGACAGGCGTCACATTGGCACCGCTGCGGGCGCTGCAACTCTCGGCCATTGTGTAACCACTCGATACAAGCAGCGATAACCCGAGCAGGCCCGAGGCCCAGGGACAGCGTGTGGGGGCGTGGGGCGGTTGGTGGCTTGTCATCGCAGCATCTTCCTGTGCCAGCGTGAAGCGGGTGGCGTAGCGGCTATGGCACACTCGCCGCCTTCATGCCCGTAGCCATCGGTCGGCGCGGGTACCGGAAACTTACTGGCAGGAGAAGGAAACATGTTGTCGATAGTCCACACCATCGCCCAGGAGCTTGGCGTGCGCGAGGCGCAGGTTCAGGCGGCAGTGGATCTGCTCGATGGCGGCGCGACGGTTCCGTTCATCGCGCGATACCGCAAGGAAGCCACCGGCGGACTCGACGACGTGGCCTTGCGCACCCTGGATACCCGGCTGACCTATCTGCGCGAGATGCAGGACCGGCGCGAGGCCATCATCGGCGCGATCGATGAGCAAGGAAAGCTGACGCCGGCGTTGCGCCAGGCGCTGATGGACGCGGCCACCAAGCAGGAACTCGAAGACCTGTACCTGCCCTACAAGCAAAAACGCCGCACCAAGGGCGAGCTGGCGCGCGAGGCCGGGCTCGAGCCGCTGGCCGATCGCTTGCTCGCCGATCCGACGCTGGTGCCGACAGAGGAGGCCAAGGCCTTCGTCGTGCCGCCATCGGAGCCGGTCGACGGCGCCGACAAGCGCCCGGATTTTTCGACCGTGCAGGCGGTGCTCGATGGCGTGCGCGACATCCTGAGCGAGCGCTGGGCCGAACAAAGCCTGCTGGTGCAAGGACTGCGCGAATGGCTTTGGGACAACGGCGAGCTCAAGAGCAGCCTGCGCAGCGGCAAGGACGAGAACCATGCCGATACCGCGAAGTTCCGCGACTATTTCGATTACCAGGAACCGATTGCCAAGGTTCCGTCGCACCGTGCACTCGCGGTGTTCCGCGGCCGGGCACTGGAGGTGCTGGATGTGCAACTGGCCCTGCCGCAGACAGCCGCAGCACCCGGCGCGCCGTCATCGAGCGCGAATCCCCTGGCCGAGGCCCGGATCGCGCAATTCGTCGGCTGGCGGCACCAGGGCCGCGCCGCCGATGACCTGCTGGCCAAGTGTGTCGGCTGGACCTGGCGCGTCAAGCTCAGCCTGTCGACCGAGCGCGACCTGTTCGCGCGCTTGCGCGAAGCCGCCGAAGCCACCGCGATCCGGGTGTTTGCCGACAATCTGCGCGACCTGCTGCTGGCAGCGCCGGCCGGCCCGCGTGTCGTGCTCGGGCTCGATCCCGGCATCCGCACCGGCGTGAAGGTGGCAGTGGTGGATCGCAACGGCAAACTGGTCGAGACCGCCACGGTGTATCCGCATGAACCGCGCAAGGACTGGGACGGCTCTTTGCATGTGTTGCGCCAGCTGTGTCTGCGCCATGGCGTGAACCTGATCGCGATCGGCAATGGCACGGCGAGTCGCGAGACCGACAAGCTGGCCGCCGACCTGATCGGCCAGCTGACCCGTGCGGCGCAAGGTGCCGAGGGCGAGAACAAGCCGCTGATACCGGAGAAGGTGGTGGTCAGCGAGGCCGGTGCGTCGGTGTATTCGGCCAGCGAATTCGCGTCGCAGGAAATGCCCGATGTCGACGTCAGCCTGCGTGGCGCGGCGAGTATCGCGCGCCGCCTGCAAGACCCGCTGGCCGAACTGGTCAAGATCGACCCCAAGTCGATTGGTGTCGGGCAATACCAGCACGACGTCAACCAGGGTGAGCTGGCGCGCTGCCTGGATGCGGTGGTCGAGGATTGCGTCAATGCGGTGGGCGTCGACCTCAACACCGCCAGCGCACCCTTGCTGCGCCGCGTATCCGGCCTGACGCCCGGGGTGGCGGCGTCGGTGGTTCGCTGGCGCGATGCCAATGGCAGTTTCCGCAACCGACAGCAACTGCTGCAGGTAACCGGGCTGGGGCCCAAGACGTTCGAGCAAAGCGCCGGTTTTCTGCGCATCCGCGGCGGCGACAACCCTCTGGACATGACCGGTGTCCACCCGGAGACCTATCCGGTGGTCGAGAAGATCCTGGCGCGCACCGCGGTGCCGGTCGGCGAGCTGATGGGACGCAGTTCGACGCTGTCCAGTCTGCGGCCGGAGATGTTTGCCGACGCCGACTTCGGTGTCATGACCGTCAAGGACATCCTGCTCGAACTGGAGAAGCCGGGCCGCGATCCGCGCCCGGACTTCCGCGCCGCCAAGCTCAACGAAGGGGTGCAGGACATTGCCGACTTGCGCGAGGGCATGGTGCTCGAGGGCACGGTCAGCAATGTCGCGGCGTTCGGCGCCTTCGTCGACCTGGGCGTGCACGAGGACGGCTTGATCCATGTCAGCCAGCTCAGCGACCGGTTCGTGACCGACGCCCGCGAAGTCGTCAAGACCGGCGCCATCGTCAAGGTGCGGGTGCTCGAAGTCGACCTGGCACGCAAGCGCATTTCGTTGACGATGAAGCAGTCCTCCGGTACAGCTGCCAGCGGTGCGCGCCGTGGCGCTGCAGACAAGACCGGCGGCACAGGTGCCCGCGATCACGGCCGCTCCAGCTACCGGCCCCAGCCCCAGCCGACGGCCAGCACGGCCATGGCGTCGGCCTTCGCCAAGCTGAAATCCTGAGGCCGCTGGCAAGGCGCTGATAATCGGCGCTTATTTGGTCCTGTTCCGGAGCGTGGTCCCCATGTTGTTGCGCGAGTTGTTGGCATCGGAGTTCGTCCTGCCCAGCATTCCCAGGGTGGTGGCCCTGCTGCTGAGTGAACTCGAGCGCGAACAGCCGGACCTGAA
>JBFJZP010000215.1:0-5599 GCA_041622095.1 Burkholderiaceae bacterium
ACATAGGGTGATTGCTGGCGCGCGTGTTTGGCCGCGGTGAAGCGCGTGCCTTCCAGGAAATTCATGACGCTGGTGGGCACCAGCGAGAACTTCGCACAGGCCTTGCGCGTGGTTTCCTGGTCCTTGCCCCGCATCTCCGGATGCTTCTTCAGATACTCCTCGCTGTGCCGGCGCATGAATGGAAAATCCAGCGCCCACCAGGCAAGGCCCATCACCGGCACCCAGATCAGCTGCTGCTTGAGAAAGAATTTCAGCAGCGGTATGCGACGGTTCAGATGGTGTTGCAGCACCAGGATGTCGACCCAGGACTGGTGATTGCAGTTGACCATGTACCAGTTGTCCGGCTCCAGCGCGGCGATGCCTTGCACGTCCCAGTGCGTGCGCTGGGTCAGCGCCATCCAGGCGCTGTTGCCGGAGATCCAGGCCTCCGCAATCCACAAGAGGATCGGCGCAAAGAAGCGCTGCGCCGCATCGAACGGCAGCAGCAGCTTGAGCAGCGAGAAGAACAACAACACCGGTACCCAGAACAAGGCGTTGAGCGCCATCAGAAAGCTGGCGATCACGCCCACCAGCAGCGGCGGCAAACCATTGAGCATCAGGAGTCCTTGTGGTCTTGTTGTTCCATTTCGCGCACCAGCGCGCGCGCCGCGTCGCCCTGCGGTATCGGCTTGCCGCTGTCGCGCCATTGCACTGCGGCCTTGAAGCCATGTTGCTGCGCGTATCGCCGGAACCACAATCCTTCCGGGTTATGGCGGGTGATGCCGTCGAACACCGTGGCCATCTGCTGGCTCTGCTCCAGGCCCATCGCCAGCATCACCTGGTTCACCACCATCTTGTGCATGGCCAGGTGCGAAGAAGGAACACCGGCGATACGTTCGGCCAGGGCCATGGTCGCGGCGTCGAGCCGGTCTGGCGGCACGCTGTCGTTGGCCAGGCCCCAGGCCAGCGCGGTGCGCCCGTCGATCGTGTCGCCGGTGAACATCAGTTGCTTGGCCCGCGCCGGGCCCAGCCGGTAGGTCCACATCGCGGTGGTCGGGCAACCCCAGACCCGTGTGGGCATGTAGCCGATACGCGCATCGTCGGCCATCACCAGCAGGTCGCAACACAGTGCGATATCGCTGCCGCCGGCCACCGCATGGCCGTGTACCTTGGCAATCGTCGGCTTGGCGCTGCGCCACAGGCTCATGAAGTCGTCGGTGTTGCGTTTCATGTACGCGTAGTCGACCATCGGGTCCCACGGAAACTGCTCCTGCTGGCACGGATGGTCGATCCGGCCTTCGCCGAACATCGACAGGTCGTAACCGCCGCAAAAGCCTTTGCCGGCACCTTCGACGACGATCACATGGATCGACGGTTCGGCGTTCGCCCATTCCACTGCCGCACGGATCTCGCCTGGCGTGTCCTCGTCGATGGCGTTGGGTTTTTCCGGCCGGTTCAGCAGCAACCGGGCCACGCGCGGATTGGCTGCGTCAGCGTCGATGCGCACAGTGGTGAAGCTTGGCATGGGTTCTCCTCGGGTTGCCGTCACCGGCCATACGGGTCCGGTTCACAGCAGCGGTCACTGTAGCAGCGCCT
This sequence comes from Burkholderiaceae bacterium, assembly GCA_041622095.1. Classification (GTDB taxonomy): domain Bacteria; phylum Pseudomonadota; class Gammaproteobacteria; order Burkholderiales; family Burkholderiaceae_C; genus CAISIP01. The sequence continues at coordinate 1,576 of JBFJZP010000215.1, forward strand.
GCGGCCCGCCGGTGCCGGTGCGGCCGGACGCTTGGGTCCCGGGCCGCTGGGCGTCGCCGGACCTAGTTGCTAGCCGGCTCGAAATCGGTTCGCTGGCCGCCCCCGGGGTCGGGTCAATCCGGCAGATCGTCCAGCGGATAGACCGGCCGGCGCACCTGGCGGTGGCCGAACGCCTTGAGGTCGAACGAGGTCAACCCGTCGCCGCTGTCGATGACCAGGATCTGCCGCGCCATCGGTCCGAAGGCGGCGCGGAAATGCTGTGACGACTTGACCACGACCACCGCATAGTGCGCCGGGTCGAGCCCGGCATGGGTGAAGAAGCCGGGGTCGAGCACCTGGTGCCGGCTGCCGGCCAGGACGATGTCGATGCCGCCGACCCGCAGCACGGCGGTGGTGCCGATATCGAGTGCGATGCCGCGGCTCATCGGGCCGGTGAAGGTGAAGCGGCCCGGCTGCAACGACACCACCTGCGCCTGCAGCGCCAGCGGCCCCATGAACGCGCCGCCCGAATGGCCGCCGAGTTGCACTGCCAGCGTCGCCGAGGGGCCGGCCGCGATGCAGGCGCTCAGCGTGGCCGGGTCGCAGAGCATGCCGAAGGCGACCTTGTCGATTTTTGCATCGATCAAGGCTCCGAGCAGTGCGATCGAATCCTCCAGCCCGCCGCCGCCCGGGTTGTCCGCGCAGTCGGCGACCAGTACGATGTCGTCGCCCGGCGCGGCCAGGGCGGTCTTGATGGCGGCCAGGCCCTGGTCCAGCGCCAGCGGCTTGACCGTGGTACGACGCCGGTCGCGCCAGATCTGCTGCAGCAGTGGCTGCGTGATCGAAGCGGTATCGACCGCCTGCTTGCGGTCGTGCACCACCACCACGCTGGGGCCGGCCGACGCGATGTCGGCCCAAGGGAAACCGGCATGGATGCCGATGTCCAGCACCCCGGGTGTCTGCGCGTGCAGTGCGTCGGCACTGGCCAGTGTCTCGCGCATCGGGCCGGGTGCACTGGTGCGGCCATGGTCGACCGCATCGATCATGGCGCCACGGGCGACGCTACATGCCGGATCGATCGCGCCGGTGAGCGTGCGGGCCAGCAGGTCGGCGCAGCGTCGACCGGTTTCATACAGGTCGATATGCGGGTAGGTGCGGTAGGACACGATGACGCTGGCCAGTGCCGCCATGGTGTCGGTGACATTCGCATGCAGGTCCAGCGTGATGCCGATCGGCACCTGCTCCCCGACGATGGCGCGCAGGCGCCGCAGCAGCTCGCCTTCGCCGTCGTCCACATGGGTGGTGACCATCGCGCCATGCAGGCACAACAGGATCGCGTCGAACGGGCCCTGCTTGCGCAAGGTGTCTTCCATCGTGCCGGCGATGTGTTCGAACGCCTGTTGCGTCACCTTGCCCGACGGTGTCGCGTCGGCCGCCACGCAGTGCACCAGGTCCCAGCCATGGGCCTGGGCCGCATCGATGAAGGCGCCCATCTCGGTGGCGGTGCCGGTGAAGTAGGCCGGCACGTCGGAACCGTAACGCAGGCAGCGGGCGCGGTAAGCCGCCAGATCGGTGGGCAAGGGCGAGAAGGTGTTGGTCTCGTGTTTGAACGCGGCGGCCAGGACGCGGGGCATCGAATCGTCTCCGAGGGCAGGCAGGATTCCGACTGTAAGGGAAGCACAGCTTGTGACCGGTCCGGCGGGCTGGCATAAGATTCGACAGCCCGCGACGCCCGGTTCGGGGCGTCCAATTTCAGGAGTACAGCATGGGTCGGGATCAGGCGATAACGCAGGCAGAACAGTATTTCGACGGCGGCGGCTTCATGGACGACCTGGCGCGCCGGGTCGCGATTCCCACCGAGAGCCAGAATCCGGAGCGCGCCGCAGATTTGCGGCGTTACCTGACCGACGAGTTGCAAGGCAGTTATGAACGCGCCGGTTTCCGCTGCCAGCTGTTCGACAACCCGGTGGCCGGTGCCGGCCCCTTCCTGCTGGCCGAACGCATCGAAGACCCGACGCGCGCCACCGTCTTGTCGTATGGCCATGGCGACGTCATCCGGGGCCAGGACACGCGCTGGCGCGAGGGCCTGAACCCGTGGTGGCTGCAGCGTGACGGCGACCGGCTTTATGGTCGCGGCACCGCCGACAACAAGGGGCAGCACACCATCAACCTGGCTGCTGTCGAGGCGGTCCTGGCCAGCCGCGGGCAGCTCGGCTTCAACCTCAAGGTGTTGATCGAGACCGGCGAGGAAGTCGGCTCGCCCGGGCTGCGTGAATTTTGCGAACAGCAAAAGGCCCGGCTGGCAGCGGACGTGTTCATCGCATCCGACGGGCCGCGCCTGCGCCCGGACCAGCCGACGATCTTCCTGGGCTCGCGCGGCGCGGCCAACATGGACCTGGTGGTCGACCTGCGCGAAGGTGGCCACCACTCCGGCAACTGGGGCGGGCTGATCGCCAATCCCGGCATCATCCTGGCCCATGCGCTGGCCACGATCACCGGGCCGAAAGGCGAGATCCGCGTGCCGGAGTGGCGGCCGGACAGCCTCACGCCATCGGTGCGCAAGGCGCTGCAGGGGCTGGAGGTCGATGGCGGTGCCGACGGTCCGCCAATAGATCCGCACTGGGGTGAACCCGGCCTGAGCCCGGCCGAGCGGGTGTTCGGCTGGTGCAGCTTCGAGGTGCTGGCCTTTACCTGCGGCAACCCGGAACACCCGGTCAATGCGATCCCGCCCAAGGCCAGTTGCCACTGCCAGCTGCGCTTTGTCGTGGGTGTCGATCCGGACGACATCACCGGCGCCTTGCAACGCCATCTGGACAAGGCCGGCTTCGGCATGGTCAAGGTGAGCGCGGCGCGTGATGGATTCTTCACCGCCACACGGCTCGACCCGGATCATCCGTGGGTACGCTGGACGGCCGCTTCATTGCACAAGACCAGCGGCCAGCCGCCAGCCATCCTTCCCAATCTCGGTGGCTCCTTGCCGAACGATGTATTCGCCGACGTGCTGGGCCTGCCCACGGTCTGGATTCCGCACTCCTACGCATCGTGTTGCCAACACGCGCCGAACGAACACATGCTGGCCTCGGTGGCGCGCGACGCGCTTCGGCTGATGACCGGCGTGGTGTGGGACCTGGGCGAGGTTGACGGCCTGCCCGCAATCGAAAGGCCGGTATGAGCGCGATCCTCGCCAGCAGCCTGGTGGCTCGCGCTGCTCGAAGCCGCTGGTTACCCCACGGTGCTGGGTGTCATCGCGCTCCCAACGCCGCGAGCATTGCCTTGCACGAGAAGTTCGGCATGCGCCAGGTCGGGCATTTCAAGGCGGTCGGCCACAAGTTCGGCAACTGGCAGGACGTGGGGAACTGGCAGCGACTGCTGTAGTGCAAGCGCTCGAACCGGGCCTGCGTCGTCGGTCAGGACTTGGTCGCTGGACCCAGCAAGCTGACCAGCTCCGGCAGTAGCGTGCCGGGCGCCGCATTGGCGTCCGCCCCTTGCAGCGTGCCCAGCACCGCGGCGGCAATCGCCAGATGCGCCTGGGCATCGCCGGCCATGGTGTTGTAGTAGCCCATGTCCTTGACGGCATTGGCGATCGAGAAACGCAGGCCGGAGGTGTCCCGGGCCAGCAGGAAGGGCTTGAGGCGTTCCAGTGCAATGCCGCCGCCGCCGCCCTTGGCCAGCACGTCGACGAACACGTCGGGCGCCACGCCGTTGCGCGCGGCGCAGGCGGCGGCCTCGGCAATCAGCGCCACCGATCCCAGCGACACATAGTTGTGCAGCAGCTTCATGCTGTGGCCGGCGCCCACCGCGCCGACATGGGTGATGTTCTCGGCAAAGCACGCAAGGATGGGCCGGCAGGCTTCGAACAGCGCCGCGTCGCCGCCGACCAGCAGGTTCAGCCGGCCTTCGGCCGCTTCCTTGGGAGTGCGGGTCATTGGTGCGTCCAGCATGGAGCTGCCTGCGGCTGCAACAGCTTCGGCCATGCGCACGGTCGACGACGGAATCGCGGTGGAGCAGTCGATCACCACGCTGCCGGCTTTCAGGCCGGACAGCA
>JBFJZP010000216.1:0-5581 GCA_041622095.1 Burkholderiaceae bacterium
CGAGCAGCACCAGCGCGTTGCCGCCGAGCATGCGCCAGGGCACGCTCTTGCGCCTGGCCAGCGCATGCCCGTCGGGTGTGACCAGCACGAACGGGTCGTGCAGGATGGTTTCGCAATGCAGGTCCTGCGCGGACGACGGCTCGATCACCAGGCCGAAGTCCACTTCCCCGAGCCGCACGCTGGCCAGGACGTCCTGCTGGATCCGGTCGAGCAGGATGAACTGGATATCCGGCGCCTGCTGCTCGCAGGCGGCAATACATTGGGGCATCAGGTTGGCCGACAGCGTGGGGCTGCTGGCCACGCGGACCTTGCCGGCGCGGGACTGGACCAGGCCGGAGACATCCGTCAGGACCTGGTCGAGTTCTTCCACCACGCGGCCGATGCGGGCCACCAGGCTCTGGCCGGCCTCGGTCAGCACCACCTCGCGGGTCGTGCGGTCGAGCAGCTTCAGGCCGAGTTGCGACTCCAGCTCGCCGATCGAGCGACTGATCGCGGGCTGGGTCAGGCCGATCGCATCACCGGCGCGGCTGAAGTTGCCGGTTTCGGCGACCGACAGGAAGACGCGGAGTTGGCGTAGGCTGATATTCATGCGCTGGATTCATGAATTCATTTGATAAATCAATTTCCATTCTAGTGCCGGGCGATGTCCAATACCGGCATGGCACGTTCCCGATTTCTTCCTGACAACTTCACCCTGTCCCTGGTCGCCGTGGTGGCCATCGCCAGCCTGTTGCCGGCCAGTGGCCAGGCAGCCCGGGTATTCGAGATCCTGACGGCATGGGGAATCGGGCTGCTGTTTTTCCTGCATGGAGCCAAGTTGTCACGCGAGGCGCTGCTCGGTGGCATCACGCACAGGCGGCTGCACCTGCTGGTGTTCGGCTGCACCTTCGTGTTCTTCCCGGTGCTCGGCCTGGCACTGCGCCCGCTGCTCGAACCCCTGGTGACACCGGCGCTGTATACCGGCGTCATGTATCTCTGCGTGTTGCCGGCGACCGTGCAATCGGCCATCGCCCTGGTCGCGATGGCGCGCGGCAATGTGCCGGCCGCGATCTGCAGTGCCTCCGGCTCCACCTTGCTCGGGGTTTTCGTCACACCGGTGCTGGTCGGCCTGTTGCTGGTGACCGGCGGCAACGGCGGGTCGTCGCTCGACTCGATCGGACGCATCCTGCAGCAACTGATGCTGCCCTTCATCGCCGGCCACCTGATGCGCCCATGGATCGGCGAATGGGTGCGCAAGCGGGCCTCGGTGCTGAAATATGTCGACCAGGGTTCGATCCTGCTGGTCATCTATACCGCGTTCAGTGCGGCGGTCATCAATGGCCTGTGGCAGCAGTTGCCGGCCAGTGCGTTCGCCGGGCTGTTGCTGGCCTGCGCCATCCTGCTGGGTATTGCGCTGACCAGCATCACGCTGGCGGCGCGCAGGCTGGGATTCGACAAGGCGGACGAGATCGCCATCGTTTTCTGCGGTTCGCAGAAGAGCCTGGCCAGCGGCATCCCGATGGCGAAGATCCTGTTCGCGTCCAGCGCCGTCGGCGCGATTGTGCTGCCGCTGATGTTGTTTCACCAGATGCAGTTGATGGTGTGCGCCGTACTCGCGCGCCGTTATGCTGACCGGCCGCAGGCGCAGGCCGTGCGACAAGGGACATGAGCCCGCCGGTCAAATCTTGTCCAGTGAAGCTGCGGCGCAACGTATCGATGGCGGCGCGCCGTCGCCGCTGCCTGGACGACTCAGCGCTTGCGGCTACCGAGCTTGCGATACACCGTGGCCCGGCTGACGCCGAGGCGGCTGGCGGCTTGCGCCACATTGCCGCCGGATTCGCGTACCGCCCGTTGAATCAGTTCGGTCTCGATGTCGCGTAGCCGACCCGGCGCCGGCACCGCCGGTGCAATGCGTGCCGCGACCGCCTGCGCCGGTATTGCAGCGCCAGCGCCACCGTTCAGGACCAGCGCCTGCAGGCGCAGGCCGGACCATAGCGGCAGATCCAACGGTGCCGGATCACGCCGCGCGGCATCGAACAACATGTCGGTCGGCAATGCAAACAATTCTGCGGCGTGCATGTGGCCGGTTCGCATGCCGGCTGACGACCCGAGTTGGGGCACCATCGCACGCGCTGCCCGGTTGCTGGTGCTGACGATGCCGTCGCCGTCGATGCCGACCAATGCATCGGTGTCGCCACCCAGTGGCTGGCCGGGCCAGTTCAGGCGCAGCAAGATGGCATGGGGCTGCGCCAGCGCCAATGCGTTCTCGATACCACGCGCCGATTGCACCGCAAGGTGCAGCAGTTCCGGGCGTTCCGGCACGTCGACACCGGTCAGGTCGAGCATGCCGACGCAGGCGCCGTCGTGTCCGAACAGCGGTGCACCGGCGCAGCTGTAGACCGTGGTGTCCTGGAAGAAGTGTTCGCCGCGGTGCAGCCAGACCGGCTGCCGTTCGGCCAGCACCGCGCCGATGGCGGTCGTGCCCACGCTGTGTTCGGACAGGTCGACACCGATCCGCGTGATCAGGCTGGCACGCCGGTCGCTGCGGTCGATCGGGCCCGCCACGTCGATGACAAGACCCTGCGCGTTCGTCAGGATGGCGAAGTAACGCGTTCGCGCGAGTGTCTGCCCGAGTGCCTGCATGCTGGCAGTTGCGGCGCGTGTGAGCCGGGTGTTGTCGTCGCGGGCGCGGCGCATGGTTGATGCAGACACCGCATCGAAGCTGACCCTGTCGTGCGGCTTGAGGCCCCACTGCATGCAACGGCGCCAGGAGCGCTCGATCCACGGCGCGACGCTGGCACAGGTGATGTCGGCGCCTTCGTGCAGGATGACACGCCGCGCATGCGCAATCGCATCCATGCGTGGCAGCGGAGCAGGGCGATCGGCGTCCAGGGAAGTGGGCAGCATGCTCCAGCCATTGTGCACCAGCATGCGATGCGCTGCCTGGCCACGGGCCGGCCGCTCGAAGCGGCATGTCCGTCTGCCTTTGGCACCGGGTACCATTTGGTACCGGAGGCGGCGCAAGCCGCGAGCGCCTGGCTGCGGGCCAGGACGGGACGAGGGGCGATCGACCGGCTGCGCGGGCGCTGCGCGGTCGAGCCGCCTGGTGCTTGACGAAAAAGGATTGGCTGATGCGGCTATTGACCTGGAACGTGCAGTGGTGTTGCGGCCTCGATCGGCGGGTTGACGTGGCCCGGATCGTGCGCGAGGCGCAGTCTTTCGCCGATTTCGATGTCTTGTGTCTGCAGGAGGTGGCGGTCCACTATCCCGGTTTGCCGGGTGCACCGGCGCACGACCAGCCAGCGCTGCTGCGCGAGTTGCTGCCCGGTTATGCCTTGTTCTACGGGCCGGCGGTCGACGAACGGGGGCCCGACGGCCAGCGCCAGCAGTTTGGCAACCTGATCGCCAGCCGCCTGCCGGTGGCCCATATCGCGCACCACATGCTGCCTTACCCGGCCGATGCCGGCAAGAAGTCGATGGCGCGCAGCTGCTCCGTCGCCACGGTGTGCACCGCCTTCGGGCCGGTGCGTGTCATGACGGCGCACCTGGAGTTTTATTCGCGCCGCCAGCGTGCGGCGCAGGTGCAGGCGCTGCGCGAACTGCATGCGCAGGCCTGCGAACAGGCCGCATTTCCCCCGCTGGACGACACCTCCGGATGGCCATTCCAGAACAAGCTCCATACCCGTGACGCCATCCTGTGTGGCGACTGGAACCTCGAGCCCGGTAGTGACGAGTACCTTGCGCTGCAGCAACCCTTCGAAGCGACGGATACGCTTTCCACGCCGGACGGCGACCGCGCCGACGCATTGTTCGATGCCTGGACCGTTGCGCATCCGGGCCAGCCCCATGCGCCGACGTTCCAGCTGTTCGACCGCTGTTACCGGCCGGCGCCGATCACGGTCGACTATGTGCTGGTCAGCGAGGGCCTGCGCGCACGGGTGAAGCGGGTCGAAGTGGACCTGCAGACGCAGGCGTCGGACCACCAGTCTGTCCTGATCGAGCTGGGTTGACGCCGTGACGACCGACACCACCTCCACGATGCCGGGCCAGCCCATCACCTTGCCGCAGCCCGACCTGTCCGACGCCGCGACGGCGCGTCGCACACGGGCGCAGATCCTGGCCGCGATCAACGCCGCCGCGATCGAGGTTTTCGCGCGCGAGGGACTGACCGGGGCGACGACGCAGATGATCGCCGAACAGGCGGGCCTGTCCAAGCAACGCCTGCACTACTACATCACCACCAAGGAAGAGCTGTACAGCCAGGTACTGCAGGATATCGTTGCCGACTGGATCTCGGTGTTCGGCATACCGGACGAGGCCCAGGGCCCACGCGATGTGCTGGCCGCATACGTGCGGCGCAAGCTGGTTTTCTCGTTCGAGCAGCCGATGCGCTCGCGCATCTTCGCGATGGAGATGATCCGCGGTGCGCCGGTGCTGCGCACGATGCTGCAGGACAGCAAGCGGCGCACGCTGCAGGCGGTCATGGTGATCGATAGCTGGATCGACCGTGGACTGATGGAGCCGGTCGATCCGTTGATGCTGCTGTTCAACATCTGGGCGATCACGCAGTTTTATGCCGAGCACGCCGAGCAGGTGCAGTATTTCTCCGGCCGACAGGTCTCCGATGAGGCAATGCGCGAGAGCATCGTGGACCAAACGGTGCAGTTCGTGTTGCGAGGCGCAGGCGTCCGTTAGGTTTGCAGGCGGATGCCAGCATCCAGGCTGTCTTGGAGGTGTTTGTCCAAATGGTCAAATACTGACGACTGCAGAGGCCACCAAAACGTCAACTTCTTGTCGGTGATGCGCACTTTAAAAGTGCATTACCGCTGTATAGATGCGAGTTATTGGTGCTTTGGCAAGCTTGCGGTGCTCGGTGCCGGGGCATTCGGTCTGTCCTGAATTTTTTCTTGCTTTCTGTCCTGTTGGACAGGTATCATCTGCGCATGGGGTGCGGCGTCGACTCCGGCCATGTGCACTTCGCACGGTGTCGCCTGCGTCAACAATCCTTCTGCGACAGGCCATGTACGGTACTGCCGCAGTCCATGAAAGCGAGATCTGATGCAGGCGTGGGATTTATCGTGACCGGGTTGATGCACCCGATGTTGTCGGTGGCGATTGCGGCGGCGCGCGCGGCGGGCGAGGTGATACGCAGCGCCTCGCGTGATCGCAGCCAACTCGAGATCCGTGCCAAGCGTCCCAATGACTATGTGACCCAGGTCGATATCGCGTCGGAGAAAGTCATCGTCGACACGCTGCTCGCGGCCTGTCCCGACCATGCGGTTCGCGGCGAGGAGTCCCAGCAGCCACACGGCAATCCCGATTCCGACCATGTCTGGATCGTCGACCCGCTCGACGGCACGAACAATTTCATCCATGGGTATCCGATGTACAGCGTCAGCATTGCGCTGTCCGTGGCTGGACGCATCGAGCATGGCGTCGTGCTCGACGTCGAGCGCAACCAGGTCTTTCATGCGAGCCTGGGCGAGGGTGCATTTTGCGACGCGCAGCGCCTGCAACTGTCCAGCCGCGACAAGCTGCACCAGGCCCTGGTAGGGACCAGCTGCCCCAACCGGCCCGGCCCGGACTTCGCGCGATCGATGCA
>JBFJZP010000217.1:0-5579 GCA_041622095.1 Burkholderiaceae bacterium
ACCATGAACAGCATCGGGGTATAGACCAGGCCGACCAGGATGGTCGCGTCGCGGTACAACATCTCGACCGGCGCGTCGGTCAATCCGAGTTGCACCAGCACGGCGGGCAACACACCCGACTCGCGCAGCAGGATCATCCAGCCCAGCGTGCGCACCGTCTCCGACACCCAGAACGGGATCAGGCACAACACGAACATCAACGCGCGGCTGCGGCCGCGGGCGATCTTGGCAATCGTCCAGGCGATCGGAAATGCCAGCAGCAAGGTCAGGGAAGTGGCGATCATCGACATCACCGCGGTACGCACGAAGGTATGCCAGTACAGCGGCTCCTCGATGAAGGTCTCATACTGGCGAAAGCTCGGTGCGTATTCACCCGGGGCGACGCGTGCGCGCAGCGACAAGACCGCCAGCTCCACATGCGGCAACACGATCAGGCCGAACAGCCATACCAGGGCGGGTGCCATCAGCAGGCCGAACAGCAGGCGGTTGCGGGTCATGCTGGCAAGCGCCGCGTCAGGCGGCGGTTGATGGATCGGCCGGAAAACACAGGGCGCGTTCCGGATCGAAGCCGAATGCGATGGATTCGCCCACCCGCAGGTCGGCGAATTGGCCGGTCTGCGGCAAGGCGATGTGAAACTCCGAACCGGACAACTGTTCGCGCACCAGCACCGCGGAGTTGGCGCCGTCGAACAGCAGGCTGGCCACGGTGGCCGAAAAACGCGGTTGCTGCGGCGCCAGCGCATCGATGCTGCGCGCCAGCGTGGCCACCTCCGGCCGCACGAATGCGATGGCGGCGGCGCCCGGCGCGACGGCGCCCATGCGCCGGGCAAACAGGCGCAGCCCCTGTTCGGTCGTCAGTTCGACCAGGTCGCCGCTGACCTGGCTGGCCCGCCCCGCGATCCGGTTGTTGGCGCCGACGAAGCCGGCGACAAACGGTGTCTTCGGTTCGTAATACAGCGACTGCGGCGTGCCGACCTGCTCGAAGCGGCCCTTGTTCATGACGGCCACATGGTCGGACAAGACCAATGCCTCCGACTGGTCGTGTGTGATGTAGACGAAGGTGGTGCCGAAGTCGGCTTGCAACTGCTTGAGCTCGATCTTCATGTGCTCGCGCAGCTTCAGGTCCAGCGCGCCCAGGGGTTCGTCGAGCAGCAGCAGCGTCGGCTCGAGCACCAGCGAACGGGCGATCGCCACACGCTGCTTCTGGCCGCCGGAGAGCTGATCGACCCGCTTGAGTTGGGACCCCGGCAGGCTGACGCGTTCGAGCATCGCGCCGACGCGCTGGTCGATCTCCTTTTTCGCCATGCCGCGGCGCGCCAGGCCGTAACCGACGTTCTGCCCGACCGTCATCATCGGGAACAGGGCCAGGTGCTGGAACACCATGTTGACCGGCCGCCGGTTCGGCGGCACCTGGGCCATCGACTGGCCGCCGATCTCGACGTCGCCGGAGTCCGGCGCCAGGAAGCCGGCGATCATGCGCAGCAAGGTCGTCTTGCCGCAGCCGGACGGGCCGAGGATGGAGAAGAAACTACCGCGGTCGACGGAGAAGGACAAGTCGTCGACCGCAACCAGCCCGGCGTATCGCTTTGCGACACGCCGGGTCTCAAGGTCGGCTTGGGGCATCCGGATCTTCGGACGCCGTGCTCAGTTCGCGGCCTTGATGCGGTCGAGCACCCGGCCTTCGATCTCTTCCAGGCCGGCCGGTACCGCCGGGTACCACTTGACGTTGTCCAGCGCCGCTGGCGGGAAGCTGGCGGCAAACTGGGCCTTGAGTTTCTCGTCCACCAGCTTGTCAGCACCCTTGGATGCGGTGAAGTTGCCGGCAGAGGCCGACACCTTGGCTGCTATTTCCGGCCGCATGTTGAAGTTGATCCAGGCGTAGGCGGCCACGTCGTTCTTGCCCTTGGCCGGGATCGCAAAGGTGTCGATCCAGCCCAGCGCACCGGACTTGGGTGCGATGAACTGGATGTCGGCCTTCTCGCTGTTGAGTTTCCAGCCGCCGGTGTCCCACATCATCGCGCCGACGATCTCGTCGGTGCGCATGCCGTTGAGCAACTGGTCCTTGTTGTCCCAGAAGAACTTCAGGTTGCCCTTGCAGGCGATGACGGTCTTGCCGACTTCGTCCATCAGTGCGCCATAGGCCTTGGGGTTGTTGTACAACGCGAACGGGTCCTTGCCGGCGGCGAATGCGAATGCCAGCAGCGTCGGGCGCTTCAGCCGTACCGCGGTCTTGCCCTTGTATTCGGCCTTGCACAGGTCCGGGTAGTCCACCATCTTGGCCAGCTTGGTGTTGACCACCAGGCCATCGGTGCCCCAGATGTGGGGCAGGCCGTAGACCTTGCCGGCCAGCGTGGTGTTCTTCTTGGTGGCCGACAGCATCGATGCGATGAACAGATCGGACTTGACCTTGGACAGGTCCATCGGCTTGTAGATCTTGAATTCCTGCTGCGGGCCGGTGATGCGGTCCTGCGACGGTTGCGCCAGGTCGAAGCCTGCGCCGCCGGTGGCGCGCAGCTTGGAGATCATCTCCTCGTTGTTCGACAGCGTGATTTCGACCGTGTAGCCACTTTCCTTTTCGAACTGCGCCTTGACGTCGGCCGGCACATAGTCGGCCCAGGTCAACAGGCGCAAGGTCTTCTCCTGCGCGGTGGCAGCGCCGGACAGGCCGATGGCCAAGGCGGCAGCGATCAGGGTGATGCGGGTTTTCATGGGGGTTTCCTCGGTGGATGAAAATGGCTTGTCGTGGGACCCCAGCGTCAATCGCGAGGGTGACAATCCGATGACGATGTTGTGGCAAACCCGGGCGCTGAATGAGAGGGTTTTCCCTGTACGAATTGCTGGAAATGATGGAGCGAAGGCGCATGCCCTTGTGGATCGATACGCACTGCCATCTGGATGCCGCCGAACTGGCCGGTGTTCCGGACCAGGCGGACCAGGTACGCGCCCGCGCACGGTCACAGGGGGTGGTGCACTGCACCATACCAGCCGTGGGTGCGGCCAATTTCGCGGCGGTACACGATCTCGCGCATCGCAATCGCGACAGTTATGCGCTGGGCATTCATCCGTTGTTCGTGCCCCAGGCCGACGACGCAGACCTGCAGCGACTGGACCGGGCGCTGGCCGATGCCGTCGACGATCCACGCCTGGTCGCCGTCGGCGAGATCGGCCTGGACTTCTTCGTGCCGGCCTTGTGCGCGCCGGCGATGCGCGAGCGCCAGGAGCGTTTTTACCTGGCCCAGCTGAAACTGGCGTGCAAATACGATCTGCCGGTGATCCTGCATGTGCGCCGGTCGGCCGACCGGCTGTTGCGCGGCTTGCGCGCGATCGAGCCGGCACAGGGTTGGCGCGGCATCGCCCATGCGTTCGCCGGCAGCCGGCAGCAGGCCGATGCTTTTCTCGCGCTGGGTTTCAAGCTCGGTTTTGGTGGCGCCGTCACCTTTGATCGGGCGCTGCAGCTGCGTCGGCTGGCGGTCGGCCTGCCGTTATCGGCACTGGTGCTCGAGACCGACGCGCCCGACATTCCGCCGCACTGGCTGTACCTGCCGGCGGCCCGTCGCGCGGCCGGCGAAATCCAGCCGCCGAACGAGCCGGCGCAGTTGCCGGCAATTGCACAGGTGGTGGCCGATCTGCGTGGCATCACGCTCGACGAACTGGCGCAGGCGAGCAGCCGCAACGCCTGCGCCGCGCTGCCGAAACTCGCTGCCTTGCTGGTATAACGCGCCATGCGCCTGACCGATTCCGCTTCCCACGCCGACGTACATTTTTCCGATGAGGGACCGATCCGGCATCTGCACCTGGACTCGATCTGGATCCAGGGCTCGATGTCGATCGATGCGCCCCAGGTGCTGGTGCACCAGTACATCCAGCGCATGATGGCCTGGTTGTTGTTCGTCGAGCCGGCCAGTGTGCCGGGCCGCCGGGCGATGCAGCTGGGGCTGGGCGCCGGCTCGCTGACCAAGTTCTGCTACAAGGTGTTGCGCATGCGCACCGTGGCGGTCGAGATCAATCCCAAGGTGCTGGTCGCCTGCCGTGGCTGGTTCAAGCTGCCGGCCGACAACGCCCGGATGCAGGTCATCCTGGCCGATGCGGCGCGCGAGATCCGCGATCCGAAATGGTGGGGAACGATCGATGCATTGCAGATCGACCTGTACGACCATGACGCAGCGGCGCCGGTGCTCGACAGCAAGGCGTTCTATGCCGACTGCCGCCGCCTGCTGACAGAGGACGGGTGCCTTACCGTCAACCTGTTCGGCCGTGCCTCGAGTTTCGAGCGCAGCCTGGAGAAGTTGGCCGAGGTTTTCGGCCGGGACGCGATCTGGCCGTTCAAGGCCACACGCGAGGGCAATACCGTGGTGCTGGCCCAGCGCAAGGCCAACCGGCCCAAACGCGCCGTGTTGTCCGAACGGGCCGGGGAGATCGAGAGCCGCTGGGGCCTGCCTGCCGCGCAATGGGTGCGGGTGCTCAAGCCTTTGACACCATGACCATCACCACCAAGGCCAGGGCAGCCGCCCACCCCCCGATCGAAGGACCGCTCGACTGGCGTCGCCTGGTCGACTGGCTGCGCGAGGACGGCGTGCTCGCCGACGACGAGGCCGCGCGCACGATCGCACGCTGTTCGCAGGCCGAAAGTGCCCAGCATCCGCTGGTGCGCCTGGCCAGCGTGTCGATGCGCCGGGCGTCCGACGGGCGGCCGCTGGATATCGAAACCTTGACGCAGTGGCTGGCCGGGCGCGCCAGCCTCGGCTACTTCCGCATCGATCCACTGAAGGTCGACGTGGGCAAGGTGGCCGATGCGATGAGTGCTCCCTATGCCGAGCGTCACCGGGTCTTGCCGGTGCAGGTGACACCGACCGAACTGGTGATCGCCACCGCCGAGCCATTCGTCACCGACTGGGTGGCAGAGGTCGAGCGCCAGGCCCGGCGCAGCGTGCGCCGTGTCGTGGCCAGCCCGCAGGAGATTGCCCGTTTCACCGCGGAGTTCTATGCCCTGGCCAAGTCGGTCCGCTCGGCGATGAAATCCGGCGGCGCCAACGGCGGCGCCAGTTTCGAGCAGCTGGTCGAGCTGGGCAAGACCAACAAGCAACTCGACGCGAACGACCAGGGCGTGGTGCAGGTGGTCGACTGGTTGTGGCAATACGCGTTCGACCAGCGCGCCAGCGACATCCACCTGGAGCCGCGACGCGAGCAGGGCGTGATCCGTTTTCGCATCGACGGCATGCTGCACCCGGTGTACCAGATGCCGATGGGCGTGCTCAATGCGATGACCGCCCGCATCAAGTTGCTCGGACGCATGGATGTGGTCGAAAAGCGCCGGCCGCAGGACGGGCGCATCAAGACGCGCAACCCGCGCGGTGACGAGATCGAGATGCGGATCTCGACCCTGCCCACCGCCTTTGGCGAGAAGATGGTGATGCGCATCTTCGACCCGGACAATGCGGTCAAGGACCTCGACGCGCTGGGTTTCGCCGCGCATGATGCGCAGCGCTGGGAGACACTGGTCAAGCAGCCGCACGGCATCATCCTGGTCACCGGCCCGACCGGCTCCGGCAAGACGACGACGCTGTATTCCACGCTCAAGC
>JBFJZP010000218.1:0-5573 GCA_041622095.1 Burkholderiaceae bacterium
AGAAGAACAAGCTGCAGGACGCAGTCAACAAGCGCATGATCAATGCCGACGCCAAACTCAAGGAAGTGTTCGGCAAGGTGCAGGTCTCGATGTTCGAGATGGCTGGCCTGATCGGCAAGCACCTCAAGTAAGCGTTCTCGCGCTGTCCTTGAAGAAGCCGGCATCCGCCGGCTTTTTTCTTGGGCGCAGGCGGCGGCTTGTCAGTCCAGCCCGATGCGCTGCGTCAACCGCAGGCCGGCCGGCGCCTCATACTCGGCCAGCACGATCGCGCGCCCCGGCTGCTCGCCCGCCTGTTGCAACAATGCCGTCACCGCCCGGACCGACGGCACGTCCAGCGCCGCGAAGGGCTGCTCGATCAATACCACCGGCGCCTGCGAGGCCAGCGCTGCGACCAGCCACACCTTGCGCCGCGAGCCGGTCGACATCATGTGGCCGGTCTTGTCCAGGTGCGGCTGCAGATACAAGGGCTCGATCAGCTGCGCGGCCAGCACCATGTCGAACGCCGGATAACGGGTCTGCAGTTGTGCAAACCATGCCATCGGCGTCAACCGCTCGAAAGCCTCCGACGCGGGGTCGGTGCGAAACACCTGCTGGCGATAAGTGCTCGCATCGTCGGACAGACGTATGTCGCCGATCTGCAGCGATCCGGACTGCGCCGCGAGTTCACCTGCCAGCAGGCGCAACAAGGTCGTCTTGCCGCTGCCGTCGTCACCGCAGATCAGGTGCAGGCCCGGGGTGAAGGCCGCACACCAGTGCGTGAACAAGGGACGCGACGGATAAGCGAAACACAGGTCGTCGACACGCAACAGCGCGGTGCGCTCGTCCGCTGCAGGCGTATCGACCAGGATGCCCATTCGGCTTGTCCGATGCGCCCGTATGAACCGTCCCGGCGTAGGCAAGCCGTTCAGTCGGATGCTGCGGATGGCGGCGCCGGCGGAGATGGCACAACGGCCGATGCCCGCGCCCGGCGTGCCCGCTCGAGCGCCTGAGCCGCCGGACCGGCATCCATGCCATACATTTCGGCGAAGGCCTCGACGCTGTGTGTAGCGGACTCGAATGCACGCAGCAGGGCTTCGTCGCGTGCAGCGCCGGCACGGGCTTCGGCCAGGGCTTCGTCGAGCAACTGGTTGCTGGCCTCGTCCCGGCTGCGCACCAATGCGGCATAGGCCTCTGGCGTCAGGCCCGATTGCTCGAACGCCTGCAACATGCGTCGGCGCAGTGTCGGGCGCAGGTCTTGTTGCGTGCTGCGCGCCTGGCGTCGGCGAAACACCTCGAGCAAGGCATGGTGCACATGTTCCGGCGCCATGGCCTCGACCGCCACACCCTGCAGGTCATGGCGTTGCAAACCCTGCGCCACCGCCGTCAGGTAACGGGTGGAACGGGTGTGCTGCGCCAGCGCCGCCTTGAGCGCGTCGGTGGCGAAGACATCCGGATGGGCCTGTTGCAGGTCCTGGAAGATGCCACGCTTGAGCGGCAGGAACTGGGCGCCGAACAGCTGGGGATAGAACTCGGCGAGTTTCTCGAGAACCGGAAGATTGCGGTTGTCGGTGCCTGCACGCCGTCGCGATTTCGGCTGCTCTTGGGTGTTGCGCTCGGGGGTCTCGGTCATGAATTTTTCTGCAATGCGGACTGGGTGATGGCGCTGAGCGTGCCACGGGTGGTGATCACGTCCGGGTCCAGCGTGATCTCGATCAGCGTGCCTTGCGCGCGCTCAAGCGCCGCCAGCAGTTGCGGCTCGAAATCGCCGGTCTTGCTGATACGCACGCCGGCATAACCATATGCCTGCGCCAAGGCGACAAAGTCCGGGTTGCGCAGCGCGGTGCCCGCCACGCGGTTCGGGTACTCGCGCTCCTGGTGCATGCGGATGGTGCCGAACATGCCGTTGTTCAGCAGGACCACGATGCTTTTGGCGCCGTACTGGGACGCGGTCGCCAGCTCCTGGCCATTCATCAGGAAATCGCCATCACCGGCAATCGTCAGCGCCAGGCGGCCGGTGGTGATGGCTGCCGCGATGCCGGCGGGCACGCCGTAACCCATCGCGCCACTGGTGGGTGCGAGCTGGGTCTTGTGCCCCTTGACCAGGCCGTGGTAGCGGAAGAAGCGATGTGCCCAGCTGGCGAAGTTGCCGGCGCCGTTGGTCAACACCGCATCGGCCGGCAGGTGTTCTTGCAGGCACGCGATGATGGCCGGCATGTCGATGTCGCCAGGCAAGGCCTGCGGCACCAGGTTGGCCAGGTAATCCGCATGGCAGCCGGCAGTCCACTCGGCCCAGCGCAGTTGCGCCGGCGCCGGCAAGGCGGCGAAGGCCTGTGCCGCCGACAACATGCCGGCGTTGATCGCCAGGTCAGCCTGGTAGACACGGTTGAGTTCATCCGCGCCGGCGTGTACATGCACCAGCTTCTGCGGAATACGAGGCGCCGGCAACAGCGTATATCCGCCGGTCGTCATCTCGCCCAGGCGCGGACCGAACGCGATGATCAGGTCGCTCTCGCGCACCCGCGCGGCGAGCTTGGGGTTGATGCCGATGCCGACGTCGCCGGCATACTGGTCATGGTGGTTGTCGAAGCAGTCCTGGAAACGGAACGCATTGGCCACCGGCAACAGCCACTTTTCCGCGAAGTCCTGCAGCGCCTGCGCCGACTGCGGGCACCAGCCGCTGCCGCCAGCGATCACCAGCGGCCGCTGCGCCGCGCGCAGCAGATCACCCAATTGGCCTGCCTGGCGTGGGTCGCAACCTGGCTGTACCGCTTCGACACGTGGCAAGGCCTGCAGGCTGTCGTCGCCCAGGGTCTGCGCCAGCATGTCTTCCGGCAATACCAGCACGACCGGCCCGGGTCGACCGTTCATCGCGGTGGCGAATGCACGGGCGACATATTCCGGGATGCGCCGCGCGTCATCGATACGTTCCACCCGCTTGGCCATGCCCTTGGTGCTGGGGCCGAAGAAGTGATTGAAGTCCACCTCCTGGAAGGCCTCGCGGTCACGCGTCTCGCTGGCCACATCACCGATGAACAACACCATCGGTGTCGAATCCTGGAACGCGGTGTGGACCCCGATCGACGCATTGGTGGCGCCGGGTCCGCGGGTCACGAAACACACGCCGGGGCGGCCGGTGATCTTGCCGTGGGCATCGGCCATGAAGGCCGCGCCGCCCTCCTGCCGATTGATCACGAACTGGATCTTGTCCGCCTGCCGGTGGAAGCCGTCGAGTGCGGCCAGGAAACTTTCTCCTGGTACACCGAAGACATGGGTGACGCCCTGGGCCACAAGGCACTCAACGAGTAGATGGCCTGCGATTCTGTTTTGCATGGCGCGATTCTCGCCGATGTCGTACCAGGCCTGGCCGGGGCACGCTGCCGCGCGCCGCAGGCGGTGCGACAATCCGCCGCGCACGGCCGCCGTCATCGAGACCGCGCCGTGCCGACAACACCTTGTTGCCAACCACCCCAAGCACCCGTGTGAACTGACGCATTGCGATGACGACGCCTTCAGTACCGTCCATGCGCCAGATGCCCGCCGGCATCTGGATCCTGGGCCTGGTCAGCCTGCTGATGGACATCTCGTCCGAGATGATCCACAGCCTGTTGCCGCTGTTCATGGTCACCACCCTGGGCACCAGCGTCCTGCTGGTCGGGCTGATCGAAGGGCTGGCCGAAGCCACTGCGCTGATCGTCAAGGTGTTCTCCGGCGCGCTGAGCGACTACCTCGGGCGGCGCAAGGGCCTGGCCCTGCTCGGTTATGCGCTGGGCGCCTTGAGCAAACCGCTGTTCGCGATCGCACCGGGTGCCGGCCTGCTGGTGGGCGCACGCCTGATCGACCGGGTCGGCAAGGGGATACGCGGTGCGCCCCGCGATGCACTGGTGGCCGACATCGCGCCACCCGAACTGCGCGGCGCGGCATTCGGCCTGCGCCAGTCGCTGGACACCGTCGGCGCCTTCCTCGGCCCGCTGCTTGCGGTCGGGTTGATGCTGCTGTGGGCGAACGACTTCCGCGCCGTGTTCTGGGTCGCGGTGATTCCCGGCTGCCTGGCGGTGGCACTGCTGTGGTTCGGTTTGAAAGAGCCACCCCGCACGACGCACCAGCAGGTGCGCGTGAACCCGATCCGGCGCGACATGTTGCGCCGGCTGCCAATCGCCTACTGGGCCGTCGTGACCATCGGCGCACTGTTCACGATGGCGCGCTTCAGCGAAGCCTTCCTGGTTCTGCGCGCCGAACAAAGTGGCGTTGCGCTCGCACTGGTGCCGCTGGTGATGGTGGCGATGAACATCGTCTACGCCGCCAGCGCCTATCCGTTCGGCCGCCTGTCCGACCGCATGTCGCACCACACGCTGCTGGCACTGGGCCTGCTGGTGCTGCTGGCGGCCGACCTGGTGCTGGCCAGTGACGCCGGCCTGCCGGCATTGCTGTCGGGTGTGGTGTTGTGGGGCATCCACATGGGCATGACCCAGGGCCTGCTGGCGACCATGGTGGCCGACACCGCGCCACCAGAGTTGCGCGGAACCGCATTCGGCCTCTTCAACCTGGTCAGTGGCGTGGCGATGTTGCTGGCCAGTGTGCTGGCCGGCTTGTTGTGGGACGGCTGGGGTGCCAGCGCGACCTTCTACGCCGGCGCCGTGTTCTGCGTGGTCAGCCTGCTGGCGTTGATGCTGTATCGGCGGCGGATCGCGCCTGCCAATCGTTGATCCCGCTGCGCGCGAACGAAACCCGCGTTGTCCGGTCGCGTGGACCGCATACCCGCACCAACCCGCGCCGCGATCGCAAGTCAGCTTTGCCGGATGCGCAAGGGATCGGCGTCGCCCGCCTCGCCCCAGGTCGGCCCCCGCTTGAAGATGCCGCTGAAACGCAGCGCCGGCGCGCCATCGGCGCTGACCATGCCCTGGCCGAAGACCATGTTGCGCGTCGTGCGCAGGATCTGCGCCTCGCCCTGTATCCAGGCGCCCAGCGGCGATGGGCCGAGGTAGTCGATCTGCAGGCTGATCGTGGGCAGGAAACGCCGCTCTCGGCCCGGCTCGTACATCGCGGTGCAGGGCACCAGCATGTCGACGAAGGTCGCCAGCATGCCGCCGTGACAGATGCCCAGCGGATTGGTATGTCGCTGCTCGACACGAAAGCCGAGCTCGATCTGGCGGTCGCCGCGCAGGCGGGCATACAGCGGGCCGTTGAATGCGATGAAGTCGCCGTGGACATGGGCCGGGCGAAAGCCGTCGGGAACCGTGGGGGAATCGGACATGGTGCGGTGGTATTGGAACGTCCGACGCATCCTACCCGGCTGCCGGCCATGCCCCTGTCACCTCGGTCACGCAGCATGGCCGCAAAAAGAAGGGGTGTCCGAAGACACCCCTGTTCGATTGGCGCGTCGACCCCGATCAGGCCGTGCCGCCACCGAAGCTGAACTGGCCCGGCGCCTGGATCGGGTCCACGTCGGCCTTGATGACCGACTTGGGCGCGAACTTGCCCTCGAGCAGCAGCTTGGACAGCGGGTTCTCGATCCGCTGCTGGATCGCCCGCTTGAGCGGGCGTGCACCGAACACCGGGTCGAACCCGACCTTGGCCAGTTCGGCCAGCGCCTGCGG
>JBFJZP010000219.1:0-5570 GCA_041622095.1 Burkholderiaceae bacterium
CCGTCCTGGGCGTCTTCCTGCAGGCCGGCCTCGGCGCGCTTGCCGCCTGCCTGCTGGCATGGCCGCTGGGCACGCTGGGCCTGGCCTTGTGGCCTGACATCGCCTTCTACAGCGGCATGTCCGGCCTGTTGATGAGCATGCTGGCGGTGCTGGCGGTGTTCGCCAGCGCGCAACCCGGCACCCGCGGTACCGGCGTGGTGCTGCTGATCGTGCTCGGCTTCAAGCTGCTGACCGAACATGCCTGGAGCCAGCCACTGGCATTCGACCCGCGCTGGGGTTTCAACGTGGTGGTGGCGGCACACCTGACGGGCGCGCTGGCAGGCGCCCTGTGTGCGGCCGCGATTGTCCTGCTGCAGGCGCTGCGCCATCAGCGCGCCACTTGATAACGGTCAACACACGCCAGCACCAGGCAGGTATGCTGAAGTTTTGACCATCGAGGTTCCAACCGTGTCCCATTACCATGCGGTCGTCTGGCTCGACCATCAAGAAGCCCATGTGATGCATATCAGCCCGGACGACGTGGAGAAATCCGTGCTCCATCCGGCCCGTCCACATGCCCATCTGCATCACAAGCGCGGCGCCGACAAGGGCGGCGCCGTCGGCACCGGAAAACACCCGGAAGACCAGGCCTACTACCATTCGATCGTCGAAGCGCTGCAGGGCGCACAGGAGATCCTGGTCGTCGGACCGGCGCAGGCCAAGCTGCAGCTGATCAAGCACATCCACAGCCATGACCCAGGCATGTCGGACAAGGTCGTCGGCGTCGAGACCGTGGACCATCCGACCGACGGGCAACTGGTCGCCTATGCGCGGCGGTATTTCGTGGCCAAGGACCGGATGCTGTCGCAGACCTGAAGCACCCTCGCGCGACGCCATGCTGGCCTCCCGCGTGCAGCAGCGGCGTTTGCCACCTGGAACGCCAACGTGAACTGGCTCCGAAAACTCCCCGGCCACCGGCGCTCGCCGCCCGGTTTCGAGGTGCGCCTGTTGCGCATGATGCCCACGGTATGGCTGGCCGGCACCTTGCTGCCGGCCCTGATGGCGTTTGCCGCGCGTTACCTGTTGACCGGCGACACCGCGGCCGAACTGGCGCGCAACATCCAGATGTTCGACTACGCGATGATCGGCCTGGTGATCCTGATCTGGACCCTGGTACTGACCATCACCATCGGCTGCATCATCGTCTGGCTGATGAAAGGCCCGGCCTATGTGGCCGACGGCTACGAGGTGTCGCACAGCGACAAGCCGCGGCGCTGAGCAATTATTCCCTGGCCGGCACCCGGCGCAGGTTCAGCAGGTTGCCGACCAGGATCAGCGCCGTTCCCAGCACCATCAGCAGGTCGATCTGCTCCGCATAAATCGCCCAGCCCGCCAGCGCGGTCAGGGGCACGCGCAGGAAGTCCATCGGCACAATCACGGTCGCCTGCGCGTGGCGCATCGCGCGGGCCATGCAGTAGTGCGAGAAGGTGCCGCAAAAGGCGATCACGACCAGCCAGCCCCAGACCGCCGGCGACGGCCAGCGCCAGGTCGCCAGCGCCGGCCAGATGCCAAGCACCGACTGCACGATGAGCATCCAGAACATGATCTTCGTCGCGTCTTCGCTGCGGGTGAGCGACTTGACCAGGATCACCGACACCGCAAACCCGACCGCCGCCGACAAGGCGATGAGCTGGCCCGCACTGACCCCGGCCTGGGCCGGCCGCACGATCAGCGCGACGCCGGCCACGCCGAGCACCACCGCGACGACTTTCCAGCGGTGCAGCCGCTCGCCCAGGAACGCTGCCGCCAGCAGCAGGGTCCAGATCGGCATCGTGAACTCCAGCGCGACCAGCTGCGCCAGCGGGATCAGCGTCAGTGCGTACAGCCATGCGTATTGGGCGCCGTAATGCACGACATTGCGCAGCACATGCTGCCCGGGGCGCGCCGTTCGCATGGCGCGCAATCCGCCGGCCGCATGCACCAGCGGCGCCAGCAGCAACAGGCCGATCAACGAGCGCACCTCCATGATCTGGAACACATCGAGTTCACGCGTCGCCTGGCGCCCGGCAACCGCCATGACGACCATGAGCCCGAGCCAGCCGGCCATCCAGGGCACGGCGTGCAGGGTCGACAACGCCGGCGACAGGCCGGCACCAGGCGTGGCCTCGGCGGTAGATGAAGCGGGTGGTGGCATGCGGTGCAGGTGGCTTCGACTCGCTATCCGGTCTTGACGCCCAGCCGATGGCAATGGGTCGGAGTCGGGATCGGACCGACTGTAACCGCACGCGAACATCCTGGCTGCATCGGCCAGTTGCACCATCCGCACCGGCTCCCGCGGCCGGATCGGCGGCATTCAACCGCGCGGCGCCCCAGGACCCGGTATCGCCCGGTAACCGTCAACGCGCCAACGCGCGCCACAACATGCGCCCGCCAAACACCAAGAACACGCTGCCGATCGAGCCCTCCAGCACACGCCGATAACGCGCATACCCGGCACGCATCCGCTCGCGCCGGAACAACCAGCCGAGTGCTCCCAGATACGCCGCGTTGCAACCCACCATGATCAGCACGGCGACACAAGCGGTCGCGGCATTGGCACGGAGCAAACCCGTCACCGCAAGAATCGAGGTAATGAAGAGAATCGCCTGCGCATTCGACAAGGCAGTGGCCAGGCCCAGCAGCGCAGTACGGCGGTAGTCTGCAGGCGTGTCCTGTTTGGCACGCACGTCCGCTGCGCCATCGCCCTGCGGGGAAGCAGGTACCGTGGCGACGCGACCCCCGTGCCGCCACGCCCGCTGCACCAGGCGCGTACCCAACCAGATCAGGTACAGGCCGCCGAAGACATTCACCGCCAGGCGCAGCCACGGAAAGGCCTGCAGGATCGCCGCCCATCCGATCAGGGCGAGCGCCGCCAACACGGCAATACCCGTCACATTGCCGGCGATGGCGTAGCCGAGATGCGCCGGCGTGCGGGTCACCGCCACATGCGTCACCATCAGTGCGTTCGGCCCCGGCGTGGGCACGATCGCGAGCCACAACAGCGTGAAACCGGAGAGGACTTGCAGGTCGAGGGTGAATGACATGGGACTACATGTGACTTGGGCGTTCGGTGCCGGGGTGTGCAACGAAGGCTTCCCGAATCATAGGACCTTGTCCGATAGCCGGATACACCCGGCGACGCATGGTGCGCGACGCCGGCATCATGCACGAGCCTGGTCAGTCCCGCGCCCGCGGTGCCCTGCCCTGCGCCGCCTCGATCTGCTGCACCTCCTGCATCGTCTTGAGCACACGGTCCGGTGTCAGGCTGATGCTGTCGATGCCGAGTTCGACCAGGTAACGTGCCACCTCGATATGGTCGGATGGCGCCTGGCCGCAGATGCCGCTGTGGCGCTTGTTGCGCTTCGCGCCTTCCACCGCCATGCGCAGGATGCGCTGCATGCCTTCGTCCTGCTCGTCGAAGGATTCGGCAACAATCGCGCTGTCGCGGTCCACGCCCAGCGTGAGCTGGGTCAAATCGTTCGAGCCGATCGAAAAGCCGTCGAACAACTCGGCGAACTCGTCGATCAAGAGCACGTTGTTCGGGATCTCGCACATCACATAGACCTCGAGCCCGTTCTTGCCACGTTCCAGCCCATGGTCGGCCATCGCGGCCAGCACCTTGCGCGCCTCGTCCAGGCGGCGGCAAAAAGGCACCATCAGCTTGAGATTGGTCAGCCCCATGGTCTCGCGCACCCGCAGCATCGCCTCGCATTCCAGCGCGAAACCCTCGGCATAAGCCGGATGGATGTAACGCGCCGCGCCGCGAAAGCCGAGCATCGGGTTCTCTTCCTGGGGTTCGAAATCGCGCCCGCCCATCAGCGCCGCGTATTCGTTGCTCTTGAAGTCGGACAGGCGCACGATGACCGGGCGCGGGTAGAACGCCGCCGCGATCGTGCCGACGCCTTCGGCCAGGCGCTCGACGAAATAGCTGCGCCCGTCCGGGTAGCCATGCGACAAGGCCAGCACCTTGTTGCGTTCGGCCAGATCCACGATCCGCTCCGGATGCAGCACCGCCATCGGATGCACCTTGATGTGTTCATTGATGATGAACTCCATGCGCGCCAGCCCGACTCCGTCGCACGGCATCTGGCTGACCTGGAAGGCGAGTTCCGGATTGCCCAGGTTGACCATGATTTCGGTCGCCGGCCGCTGGAGTCCGGTCAGGTCGGTGACGTCCTTGCGAAAGGCGACCGCGCCTTCGTAGACCTTGCCGATCGCGCCCTCGGCGCAGGACACGGTGACCAGGTCACCGTCCTGGAGTACCTCGCTCGCATGTTCGGCGCCGACCACCGCCGGGATGCCGAGTTCGCGCGCGACGATGGCCGCGTGGCAGGTGCGCCCGCCCCGGTTGGTGACGATCGCCGCCGCCGTCTTCATGACCGGCTCCCAGTCCGGCGTGGTGGTGTCGGCCACCAGCACCTCGCCCGGCCGGAACGCCGACAGATGACTCCCGTCATGGACGATGCGCACATTGCCGCTGGCGATCCGGGCACCGACCGCACGGCCCTGCGCGCGCACCGTGCCTTTGCCCTCGAGCACGTATTCCTCCAGGCTCATCGCGGTGCGTTGCGCAATCACCGTCTCCGGCCGGGCCTGCACGATGTACAGCGGACCATCCGGGCCGTCCTTGGCCCACTCGATGTCCATCGCTCGCCGGGTGCCGGCGCGCTGGCTGTAGTGGTCCTCGATCTTGATCGCCGCACCGGCCAGTTCCAGCACGTCCTCGTCGCTCAGGCAATAACGCTTGCGGTCGGCCCTGGGCGTGGGCTTGTTGATCACCGGCTCGCGGGTGCGACCGGGCGCGTAGACCATGTGCACCTGCTTGTCGCCCAGCGTCTTGCGCAACACGCTGCGAAAACCCAGCGCATAGGTCGGCTTGTGCACATAGAACTCGTCCGGGTCGACCGCGCCCTGCACCACGTTCTCGCCCAGGCCCCAGGCGCCGGTGATGAAGACCACGTCCGGATGGCCGGACTCGGTGTCGATGGTGAACATCACGCCGGCCGAGGCCTGGTCGCTGCGCACCATCTGCTGCACCGCCACCGACAGGAACACCTTGAAATGGTCGAAGCCGTTGTCGATGCGATACGAGATTGCGCGGTCGGTGAACAAGGAAGCCTGGCAACGCTTGACCGCGTCGATCAGCATCTCCTCGCCGTGCACATTCAGATAGGTGTCGTGCTGCCCGGCGAAGCTGGCGTTGGGCAGGTCTTCGGCGGTGGCGGAGCTGCGCACCGCGACGCTGAGCGTGTCGCCGGCCTGCGCCTGCAGTTCGCGCCAGGATGCACGCAACTGCTGCTCCACCGCCGCCGGCATGCCGGCGCCATAGACGATTTCGCGCGCCCGGGCGCCGGCACGGGCCAGCGCGTGCGTGTCGGTCTTGTCCAGGCCATCGAGCAACTGGTGCAGCGCCGGCCAGGCATCGGCCGCATCGAGCGCGGCGCTGTAGGCCTGCGCCGTGACCGCGAATCCATCCGGAATACGCACCCCCAGCGGCAGCAGTTGCTGGAACATCTCGCCGAGCGACGCGTTCTTGCCGCCGACCAGGCCCA
>JBFJZP010000220.1:0-5569 GCA_041622095.1 Burkholderiaceae bacterium
ATCGATGAACGCAACGCACTGTCAAGCAGCCTTGCCGGCCGGTGCGCACGCCAGTCGAGTCGATGACCGTCGGCCAGACTGAACTCGAGCACGCCGTCACCACGGCGAATACTCAGAGTCCATTGAGGCAGCTTCAGGCTTTCCACCTGCACCCCCGACGACGGTTTTCTGGTGTGTGCCGGCTATACGGCACACTGCCCGAATCAGCCTAGCAGAAAGACAGGTCTGCGCCTAGCCACTTGAACAGGGGGGCGGGGTGCAAGGCGCCAGGCCTTTCTTCAGGCACCGGACGTCAGCGACGATGATCGGCCCGAGCGATTGCGCCTCAGTGCGCCGCCTGCGGTGTCGGCCCGCGGGTCAGGATGGCCAGCAGACTGGCGCTGACGATCAGCAGCCCACCGATGACCGTGGTGGCGGTCAATTGCGCACTACCGGCCCACCAGGCCGACACGCTGGCCACCAGGATCTCGGCCAGCATCAGCACCGACAACACGTTCGCGCGCAACCGGGCGGCGCCATATTGCAGCGCCAGGTTGCCGACCAGCACCGCCAGCGCGAACATGCCCAGCACCAGCCAGGCTGCGCCCTGCAATTGCAGCGGCGGTGGCTGCCCGGTGAGCGTCAGCACCAGCAGCGCGATCGGCGCACAAACCAGCGCGCCGGAGAACATCGCCAGGCTGCGCACATCGTCCGGCAGGTCGGCGAAGCGGCGCAACAACACATTGTTCAGGCCGAAGCAAAAGCCGGCCACCACCGCCAGCCAGTCGGCAGCGGACGACGGCACCGGCAAGACCATGCGGCCCTCGCCGAGCACCAGCAGTGCGCCGGTCAGGGCCAGCGCCACGCGCCCCAAAGCCGCGGTGGTGATGCCTTCATGCAGCAACCAGCGCGCCAGCACCACCACCCACATCGGCATCAGGTAGAACAGCAGCACCGAGCGCACCACGTCGCCGGTGGCCAGCGCCAGGTTGAAGCAGACATTGGTCAGCCCCGACGCCAGCATCAACCACAACAGTTGTGGCGAGGCCAGGCTGCGCTTGAGCGCGCCCGGCCGCACCACCAGCACCACCAGCGTGCAGGCGGCAAAGATGAACAAGGTGGTCCACAAGCTGCTGACACCATGGGCCTGCAGCCACTTCAGCGGAATCCAGGACAGGCCCCAGACGGTGGCGTTGATCAGTGCCGCTATCGCGGCGGGTAGCAAGGTGGAGGCAGGAGCGTAGGGCACGCGGCATTATCCCGGCTCGGTTAGGACAAGCGCACGCCGGCCAATCTCATGCGCGTGCCGCGACCCGGCCGCGGGGACCGGGACGTCGATGCATGCCACACTGCAATACACCTGCGGAGGACACACAAGAAGCTTCATGCCAGAATAATCTGCAGACTGGATAACTGGAATACGCGCGCAGGAGCGCGCCAAGGAGGATCCCCACGATGCTGGCACGCCGCGCATGGTTGCGTTGGCCGGTTGCACTGGCCGGCGTGGTCGTGTTGTTGCTGATGGGTCCGATCGGGGTGCTGGCTTTTGGCGATATCGACCTCGGCAGCCCCTGGTACCGGACCAACCGCGACAGCACCGGCCAGGCGCCCGACCCGACCGTCGAGCGCCAGGCGGTGGTGCAGGTGTATGGCGCACGCACGGTGCGTTGGCGCGGCGCCTTCGGCATCCACCCGTGGATCGCCGTCAAACGCGCCGATGCCGACCACTACACCACCTACCAGAAGATCGGCTGGCGCGCCTACCGTGGCGGCGATGCGGTGGTGCGATCCGAAGTGCGTACGCCCGACACCCGCTGGTTCGGCGCCGAACCGCAACTGCTGGTCGAACACCGCGGGCCGGCGGCGCAGGTGCTGATCGAGCGCATCGAGGCCGCCGTGGCGCAGTACCCATGGAACCGCCAATACCGGCTCTGGCCCGGCCCGAACAGCAACACCTTCGTCGCCTATGTGGCCCGTGCGGTGCCTGAACTCGGCCTGGATCTGCCCCCCACCGCCATCGGCAAGGACTACCTCGGCCCGACCACCTTGTTCGGCAAGGCGCCCAGCGGAACCGGCTGGCAGCTGTCGCTGGCCGGCCTGGCCGGCGTGACGGTGGCGCGCGAGGAAGGGCTGGAGCTCAACCTGCTCGGCCTGGGTTTCGGCGTCGACGTCAATGACGCCCGGCTGCGGCTGCCGGGACTCGGCCTGTGGCCGGGAACCGAAGCCGTCGGCAAGTAGCGCATCCCGACTGCCTGGCCACGCCGGGCGATCCGGGGCATGGGTGCAAAGGTGGAACGATCCGTTGCACCGGATGGGACTTTCAATTGGCCGGACCCTCCGGCATATTCGGTAGTAGCAGCAGCCACCGGGCCGGCACCCGGCCCGGTGCGCGACCTGTTTGCGCGCACCCGCCGCAACCGACCACCAGAAAGGGGAATCGACACCATGACCACTGCCACCAGCCATGACCGCAACACCGTCGCCCGGCCGCGCAGCGTCGAGCGCGTGCTGGCCGGCCAGGCCACGTCCGACGGCGCCGGCGTCAAGCTCACGCGGGTATTGACGCAGCCGCTGCAGCGCCGGCTCGACCCGTTCCTGATGCTCGATGCATTCGGCAGCGACCAGGCCGACGACTACATCGCCGGCTTTCCCGACCACCCGCACCGCGGCTTCGAGACCATCAGCTACATGATCGCCGGACGCATGCGCCACCGTGACAGCGCCGGCCACGAAGGCCTGCTGCAGAACGGCGGCGTGCAGTGGATGACCGCCGGCAGCGGCGTCATCCACTCGGAGATACCGGAGCAGGAACAAGGCGCCATGGAAGGTTTCCAGCTCTGGCTGAACCTGCCGGCGCGCGACAAGATGCGCGCGCCCTGGTACCGCGACTTCACCGCCGAGGAGTTGCCGCGCCTGTCCACGCCCGACGGCGTGACGGTGACCGTGATCGCCGGCGAGAGCCATGGCGTGACCGGCGCGGTGACCCGCGAGGGCACGGAGCCCCTGTACCTGGACCTGCACATGCCGCAGGGCTCGCACTTTGTGCAGCCGCTGCCGGCGCAGCACAACGCCTTCGTCTATGTGTACCGCGGCGCGGTCAGCATCGCCGGGCAGGCGGTGCCGATGCAGCGCATGGCGATCCTGAAGAACGATGCCGGCTCGGACGGCATCCACATCGAGGCCAGCGAAGACGCGAAGCTGCTGCTGATTGCCGGGCGGCCGTTGCAGGAGCCGATTGCGCAATACGGCCCGTTCGTCATGAACACACAGGAAGAGGTGTTCCAGGCGGTGCGCGACTTCCAGAGCGGACGGTTCGGCGAACAGCCGAACTGAACGGCGCAGCAGGGTGCAACAGACGCGCCACGGCCGCAAGACCCGGTACGGCCGTGGGAAAACCCGATACCTGGATACTGGTGGCATGACCCGCTTATTGCCACCCGCCCTGGCCATCGCACTGGCAACCGCCATCCCGGCTGCCCAGTCAATCGAAGAACCGGCTTACACCGTCGAACGCCAATACGACAGCTTCGAGTTGCGTACTTACGCGCCGATGCTGGTGGCCGAGGTAACGGTAGCCGGTCCGGCCGAAGAGGCCGGCAACCAGGGTTTCCGCATCCTGGCAGGCTACATCTTCGGCAAGAACAAGGGTGAGCGCGAGATCGCGATGACAGCGCCCGTGACCCAGACCCCGGAGCCGACGCAGATCGCGATGACCGCGCCGGTGACGCAGGCCGCCACCGCCGACAGTGGCTACACCGTGCAGTTCACGATGCCGGCCGCGTTCACGCTGGCCACGCTGCCGGAGCCCCTCGATACACGCATCCGGCTCAAGGAGATGCCCGGCAGGCGTTACGCCGTGATCCGGTATTCCGGCTTCTGGTCGGACGCGAACTACAACACACACCTGGAAAAACTCCAACGTGCAACAGACGCCGCCGGCGTCGTGACCCATGGCGCACCGCTCTACGCGCGCTACGACCCGCCATGGATGCCGTGGTTCCTGCGCCGCAACGAGATCTGGCTGCAGGTCCGGTGAACACCGGCGCTGTTGCAGTTCCATGCTCGGGCGTGCACGCAGAAAACTGATCGCCGGCGCACATGCGGCGCAGGCGCAGATGCAGCGGCCCACCGACCCACCGATCTGCCCGCTGTGCGAACGCCCGATCCCGGCGCTGCAACGGGACGCGCACCACCTGGTACCCAAGTCCCGCGGCGGCCGCGCCACCGAATACCTGCACCGCATCTGCCACCGCCAGATCCACGCCTTGCTGACCGAGGCGGAACTCGCGCGCGACTTCAACACCGTCGAGGCGCTGATGACCCACCCACAGATCGCCCTGTTCGTGGCCTGGGTACGCAGCAAGCCGCCCGGGTTCGCCGTGCGCTCGCGCAAGAGCCAACGGGTGCGCGGACGCTGATCGAGCAGACCACACGCCGGCGCGGCACCGCCGCCGACCGTGGTTGTACGGGCGAGGCTGTGCGCGCACCGGCCTGCGGCTAGTTCTTGTCGTCCTTGAAGCCGGCGTCCCAATGCGAGCCGTCGCAAAACGGCTTGTTCTTCGACTGGCCGCAGCGGCACAAGGTGTAGTGCTCCTGTGACACCGGCCTGGCATCGCCCGCCAGTTGCACGCTGCCCTGTACCGCGTACGGGCCATCCTTGGTGATGTGCAAGGCCGGCGCACGGCCGGTATGTTCGAACCTCTGGCCATCCACGCTGTAGGCCAGCGCGCCCGAGGGGCACCGCTTGATCGTCGCGATCGTTTGGGCCACGGCGTCGGCGTCGCAATCGATCCAGGGCTCCTGCTTCATGCGGAACACATGGGGCGACTGGTCGGTGCAAAAACCGGCATGCGAGCAGATCGCGCGGTTGTCGTGGATCGTCATGCCCTTGCCCACGTAGTCCTGGGTCACGGCCTGGGCCGGGTCGGCCTGGCGCGCACTGGTGAAACCGATCTTCTTGTGGGTGCCGTCACAAAACGGCTTGTTGGCGGAGCCACCGCAGCGGCACAACCAGAACTTGGCTTGGGTTTCGATACGTTCTGCGCGCGAGTTGTACAGGTCAACTGCACCACTCACCTGCAGCGGGCCGTCGGGCTGGGGATCGATCTTGCTGGAACCATTCATGACACACCCTCCTTTGGTCAATGCGCGGGAGATGACAGCTTGCCATTCTCCTGCTCCGGCTTGTGCAAGCCCGGAGCATTCAGTATGCCGTCGCCAGCGATCTGCGTAAACAGGTGGCCGGCCCCGGTGGCAGCGGCTGCGGCCAGAGGTCCGAGGCGACACCGGCTATGCAGAGATCGGCGATTGCGGTTCGTGGGCAGGACGGGTTTGGGGAGAGATTGGTGAGTGTGCGGAATACGACATGAACGGCAGCGATCAATTGCTCGGTCAATGCGAACAATTCAACCAACCGACCATGATCGAGAAATCGGCTCGGAACCGCTATGACGTCGTGAGAGAGATTCAGTGGTCGGCCATGACACCTCCGCTCGACACACCTCCGCTCGATTAATTGAGGCAGAACAAATTCACCGTTATGATTCTGACCAAAAGGATCGACTAGCCATTTTGGATCGCTATAAATAAT
>JBFJZP010000221.1:0-5565 GCA_041622095.1 Burkholderiaceae bacterium
ACGCCCAGCGGCTGGGTCGACAGCCTGTGTGGCAACCTGACGCTGAATAACCTGGGGGTCAAGGGGCAAAGCAGCGGCGACGCCGCGACCTGCTGGAACCGATAGTCGACCACCTGCGGTGGCGTGGCAAGTGGCGCATGTCTGTTCAAGCGCGCCCATCACCGGTATACCGATTCGGCTTGAGGCAATTGTGCATGCTCTGCGTGCCAGCAGTTTTCGCTTCGATGCGTTTCATTGCGGCGCTCACTGATTTGCCGGGTTGTTGTTTTTCAGCATGGGATGTTTACCGCTTGATCGACAGAATCGACCGTTGATCCGCGAGTGAGGAAACTGCGCCGGTTTACTGGCTACCATGCGGCCATGAAGGTTTCCGACCTGCATCCGATCCTGGCCGTTTCCGGTGGCCGCCTGCTTCGGCGACCCCTGGCCGTGGAGCGCCTGGGCCGGGGCTTCACGCTGATCGAGACGATGATGGTGGTGGTGATCGTCGCGATCCTGGCGGCGATCGCCGGACCGACGATGACCGAGATGTACCGCACCATGCGGCTGTCGTCGGCATCATCGGCCTTGCAGGTGTCGCTGAACCTGGCCCGTTCGGAGGCGATCAAGCGGGGCTCGGACGCCCGGGTCACGGTGGTGGCCAACGGTTCTGCGGGTGCATGGACCAACGGCTGGACCGTGTTTGCCGATGGCACCAGCAATGCCAACGGCGCAGTGGCGCCGACCGCCGACAGCGCCACGGTCACGCGCCTGGAGGTGGTGGCCGCGCCGACCGGGCCGCTGACCTTCTCCCAGTCCGGCGGCAACAACTATTTCATCTACAGCGGGCAGGGTCGCCTGATCGACGCCGCCGGCGCAGCAGTGGTCGGGCGCACGGTCTGGTTCTCGGACGCCGGCAGCGAACGCTTTTGCCTGATCATCACCAACACCGGAAGGGTGCGCATGGCCCGCGTGCCCAGCGCCACCTCCTGCCCGACCAATTGAGCGAGACAACCATGACATCGCCAACCCCCACCAACCGATTCCCGATACGCGGCAAGGGTCGCGGCGCGGCGCCGTCCCAGCGCGGCTTCAGCCTGATCGAGGTCCTGGTGACCATGCTGATCCTGTCCTTCGGTCTGCTGGGCGTGGCCGGGCTGCTGGTCGGTGGCGTGTCCAACGCTGCCGCTTCCGAGTCGCTGAACAAGGCCAACCAGTTGGCCTCGGACATGGCAGACCGCATCCGCGCGAATCCGACCGTTGCGTTGGGCGCCACCAGCGAATACCTGATCAACGCGAACAGCGCATGGGAAGGCAAGCCCCATCTGTGGGTCGAGACGGCGCCGACGGGAACCTCGATTGCGCAGGAGGATGTGAAGGCCTGGATGGCGACGATCGCGGCGCAGCTGCCGTCCGGTCGCGGTCGCATCTACAACACCGTCGGCGGTGGCGCCAGGCAGGTCAACATCCAGGTGGCCTGGTCGAGCTGCTTCGGTACCCTCAGCGACGCAGAGACCACCAAGTGCCGGGACGATTCGGCGACTGCGTTCCGGTCGATCAATTTCGAGTTGAGACTATGAAACGTCCGATTGCAAGCCATAGCCGACTGGTGCGTCCGATGGCCCATTCCACAGCGCGCAGCGCGCAGGGTCGCCCGGCGATCGGCATGCGGCGCCAGTTGGGCGTGACGCTGGTCGAGTTGCTGATATCGCTGGCATTGGGCCTGGCGGTGCTGGTCGGCTTGTCGGCGGTATATGTGGCGGCCAAGCAGTCGTTCCGGTTCCAGGAAACCGGCGGGCGCATGCAGGAAGACGCGATGTTCGCGCTCGAGACGATCTCGCGCGAGTTGCGCATGGCCGGATTCGCCGGTTGCCGCGGCGTCGAGAAGATCACCATCGGCGCTGTCGACACCTACTATCCGGAGCTGGGGATGACGTCCGGTTCGCCCAGCGGAATCAGCGGGCCGAATCCGCTGGCGCTGGTCGAGCCGGGCGTGCCTGAGGTGGTGCTCAAGCCCTTGTCGCCGATGAACTTCGTGCGCGGCTTCGACAATGTACCGAATGCGATGTTTGCGACGCCGCCGACCTCCAGCGCCACCAATAGCTTGTTCGTGTCCGGGGGCAGTGAAAAGGCAGTGTCCGTCACCGCGACGATGGCCGCGGTCGGCGATCCGCTGACCATCGCCGCCGGCTCTGCTGGTTTCCTGGACTCCACCAAGATCTACAACATGGTGGTCGCAAACTGCAATTCTTCCAGCCTGTTTGCCGGTCAACTGGTCGGTGGCAATCAGATCGTCCACACCACCGCGATCGGCAATGCGACCGTGGGCACGAATGCGGCCAATGCGTTTCCGTCGACACCCTTGTACGGTGTCGACGCAATGGTGATGCCGCTGCAGTGGAGTTTCTTCTATGTGGCCACCCGTGCCGGCGCGGCCACGCCCAGCCTGTACCGCATCCATTACGACGGTAGCGCCCGCGGCAGCGCCGAGGAACTGGTGTCGCATGTCGAGAGCATGCGGCTGCATTACGGTGAGAACACCGTGAACGACGCGGTCACCGGCGCGCCGACGATGCAGGCCGATGTCTGGCGCACCACGGCTGGCGCGGTGACCAACTGGTCGCGGGTGGTCGCGGTGCGGGTCGGCTTGATGATGGTCAGCGAAGACAACGCGGCCAACCTGGATGTCGCATCCGCTGCGCCGACCTTGCTCGGCGAGGCATACACCGGACCGGCCGGCAAGTCGGCCACGCGCCTGCGCAAGGAATTCTCCACCACGGTGGTGTTGCGCAACCGGGTTGCGCCTCGTTAGGAATGGGTCCACGCATGACACGAACAATGCGCAACCAAGGCCGGCCGATCGCGGTGCGCGGTCGGCAACGCGGCATGACCTTGCTGGTCGGCTTGATGTTGCTGCTGCTGCTGACCGTGATCAGCACGATCGGCTTTCGCAACACCACGATGTCCGAGCGCATGACCGGCAATACCGTCGACCGCAACGTGGCTTTCCAGTCGGCCGAAAGCGCCGGCAAGGAGGCCTTGCAGGTGATCGAGGCCGGTACCTTCAATCCGGGCGTCACGACCGGCCATTACGCGGCCCCGCTTGCACAAGGCGGCACCACGAACTACTGGAGCCAGGGCGATGGCATTGAAGCGACCAATTGCACCACCGACACCCCGTTTCGATGGCTGGCCACCGGCACGGTCAAGTGCGCGGCGCAGGTCGCAACCCAGTACGCCAACAATGACAGCAAGGCCCAGTATGTGATCGAGCGACTGAGCCAGGTGTCCAGTGGTGGTAGCACCACCTCCACCTACCGCGTGACCTCGCGCAGCACCGGTGGTTCGGGTAATGCGGACGTGGTGTTGCAGACGATCTACCAGAAGACCACCACGCCATGATGAAATTTCAGGAGAAGCAGCCATGAACACGCAAACAGCAAGCCGGCCGGCCAGCCCACTGCGTTGGCGCAGCGTATCGGCCAAGGCCTGGTTGGTCAGTGGTCTGCTGGCGCTGACCGCGATGGTGGCCACTCCGGTGGCGCTGGCGCAGACCACGGTGCCGCTGGCGCAGGCGCCTTTGCTGGCGCTCAAGAGCGCGCCGGGCCTGGTGATGTTGACAATGAGTCGCGACCACCGCCTGTTCTACGCCGCCTACAACGACACCAGCGACATCGACGGAGACGGCGTGGTGGATGTCGGGTTCAAGCCGAGCATCACGTATTACGGCAACTTTGTCTCCAACCGCTGCTACGACTATGTGTTGTCGGGCGTCAGCTTCGTATTCCGGCCAACAAAATTAGCCAATCCGGATCCGAGCGTTGGCTGCAATTACGGTGGTGCAGGGCGCTGGCACGGAAACTGGATGAACTGGGTGTCGACCTCGCGCATGGATGCCTTGCGCCGGGTGTTGTATGGCGGATATCGCCAGGTCGACAGCCCGACCACGGATGCGAATGGCACATCCGCGGTGTTGCAGGGCGCCTTCATTCCCAAGGACAACCATGTCTGGGGCAAGGAACACCTGCGCGATACGGATCCCTATGACATTCGCAACTTCACCGACTTGTCCCAACCCTCGGGCGGCAGGCAACACCTGTTCGTGGTGGTCAAGGATGGACCCAGCACCGCCTACCCGTTCCTGACCCATCTCAATGCGCCGGTGCTGCGCTACATCGCCAATGCCGACGGTGACAAGGAACGCATCTGGGCCTGGGCGTCGGCCGACGTGGCGCAGGGTATCGGCAGCATCAATGCGAATTTCTCCAAGCTGGGCGGGCGCAGTGCTGTCGCGTCCACCGACATGGTGCTGCGCGTCGAGGCCTGCGTGCCGATCGGCGGGGTGCGCGAAGACGGTTGCACCGGTTACCCGGTCGATGCGCCGACCGTCTGGAAACCCACCGGCATATTGCACGACTATGCGGCCAACGACAGCCTGAAGTTCGGCTTGTTGACCGGCTCGTACCACAACAACTATTCCGGTGGCGTGGTGCGGCGCAACATCACCAGCTTCAAGGACGAAATCGATGCGGCGACCGGGCGGTTCAACACGAATGACGGTATTGCCCGCACCATCGACCGGATCACCATCCATGGCTGGTCTGGCGCTATTTATGACTGCGGCTATCGGACGACGCGAAACCGGTACCAGGGTGAGTGCAAGTCCTGGGGCGCGCCGATTGCCGAAATGATGTACGAGGGCCTGCGTTATTTCTCGGGCAAGTCGACGGCAACCCCCGCTTATGCCAGCGGCGTCAACCTGCTGACGAATGCCGACCGGCTGATGGGTTTCCCTTCGCCACCGAACTGGCTCAATCCTTACCGTGCCAAGGCAAATGGGGGTAACCCGATCTGTTCGCGGCCGGTACAGATGGTCATTGCGGATCCACTGACCAGCTTCGACAACGACCAGCTGCCGGGATCGTTTTTCGGCGTCGATCCCGATTTCGGGGCATCCATCGGCGCCAGCGATCTGGCCGGCCTGAATGTGTCCACCGAAGCCGATGCGATCTGGAATGCGGAGGGCCTGGGCACGCGCAATGTGTATGTCGGGCAGTCGGGCGCCAACTACGATGGCAATCCGACAGCGAAGAGCGCCAGCAACTTTTCGCAGATCATCGGTCATGCACCGGACGAGACGCAGTCGCGTGGCAGTTACTACTCTGCGGGTGTGGCACGATTTGCCCGCAATACGGGTGTTGACGTTGGCGATCCGATGGGTAGTCCGGCCGTACCCCTCGATCCAGTCAAGCGGTCGGTCGACACGATTTCGCTGGCCTTGGGAAGCCTGACACCCAAGATCGAGTTCCCGAACCCGAATGGCGGCAAGCTGACTATCGTGCCGCTGTCCAAGGCGGTTGCGAATGCCGGTATCAACAAGGCGCCGGGTGCATATCAGGCGACCGGTGCGATCACCGGTTTTTACTTCAAGAGCCTCACGGCTTCGTCGGTCACTGCCATCGTGACCTTCTCCGATGGCGACCAGGGTACGGACAACGAAACCGACGCGCAGGTGCAATATGACATCAGCATCAGCGGCAATACGGTATCGGTCAAGCTGACCCAGCTCGACCCGAATCCTGGTGG
>JBFJZP010000222.1:0-5562 GCA_041622095.1 Burkholderiaceae bacterium
CGAAATTCGTGTCAACATCATCGGACTCCTTCAGGTTGGGGGGGGTTGCTCAGGGGGAACTCAGGGGATCGCGTATTCGGGGCGCCAGCCGCGGGTCTTGCCCGGGTTCATCAGGCCATGCGGATCGGCGATCTTCTTGAACGCGATCTGCGCATCATCGATGGACTTCATGCCGCCATCCTCGATCGTGACGACATGTGCGTCGAACACCGTCACGCCGCGCGCCTCGATCATCTGCTGGATCTCGAACAGGCGCTCGGCGTCCAGGAAGTGCACCAGCGGAATCGCATAGACGCCGTAGCCACCATCGGCACGCGCGAACTCATGGTGCCAAAGAATCTCGTCGCCGAACTCGTCGATGAGCTCCATCGCCAGCGGCAGGTCGAACGGCTGCGGATACGACAGCTGGATGTAGGTCCATGCCGGGTCCTGCTTGAGCGCCATCAGCGTCGTGTGGTTGTAGGCGCATTCGTAGGCCGGCAGCAAGCCGGCGGCCTGCACTTGGTCGTCGGTCATCGACATCGTGATGCTGCCGCCGTGCTGGCGCACCAGCGCCTCGAAGTCCTCCAGGCCCTGGCGCGCGCACAGGGCGAAGACCGCATCGTGCGTGGGCTCGAAACGTCCCTGGTACTGGGTATAGAACGGTGCAAACTGGCGCTGAACGGTGCTCAGCAGGCGCAGCGGCAGGTCCGGGCGGCTGGCGTCCAGGCCAAAGCGCAACGCGGCCTCGTAGCTGTCGAAGACGGCAATCATGTGGCGCCAATCTTCGGCCGGCGCCAGGCAGATGTCCATCTCGGTGATGATGCCGTTGGTGCCATAGGCATGGTGCACCTTGTGGATGTCGGCGCCACGCAGTTCGATCAGCCGCGGTTCGCGCTCGAGCGTCAACACCTGGATACGCGAGATGTTGCCCGGATCCTTCAGGATGCCGTGCCGGATGGAGCCGACACCACCGAATCCGCCGGCGACAAAACCGCCCATCGTCGCATCGGTCAGCGTCGAAGGGAACATCAGGATTTCCTGTCCGCTCGACCGCGCCGCGCGCTCGACGTCGGCAATGATGGCGCCGGTCTGCACGGTAGCGCTGCCCTGGTGCACGACCACTGCACGCAGGTCCAGCGTCTCGACGATGACGCCGCGCGCGAGCGGCGTGCACTGCCCATAGTTGCCGGTGCCGCCGCCACGCAGCGTGATCGGCACCTTGTGCCGAGCGCAGGCGGCGGCGATGCGCTCAAGTTCCAGCACGGTCTTCGGCCGCAGCAGCAGATCGGCGGTCTTGTCGCGCAACATGTCGCTGAGCACCGGGCTGTACCAGTGGTAATCCTTGGACTTGCTGCGCAGCAAGCCCGCGTCGTCCGACATGTCGATGCCGTCCAGATCCTGCCGCAAGGCGTCAATTGCACTCATATCCATGCTCCTGCACGCATCACCCGCCGGCGCCGTCCGGTCGGCGTCAGCAATGCGTGGTCGTCCTGCGCATCGAGCCACACCAGATCGGCGGGGCACTGCTCGGCAATCGTGCCGTCCCATGGCAGACCGATCGCGCGCGCCGGGTTCAGCGTGACCGTGTCCAGCCAGTCGGCGGCCGGCGCCAGATGCGCCATCTGCACCGCCAGCCCGAAGGTTTCGATCAGGTCATAACTGCCGTACGGATAAAACGGGTCGGCCACGTTGTCGCTGGCCACGCTGGGCCGCATTCCCAGTGCTGCCGCTTCCTTGATGCGCGTGATGCCGCGCTCGACCGGCGTCCTGCTCCAGTCCCCCTGCAGGTACAGGTTGGTCGTGGGCAAGGCGATCAGGTGCACGCCGGCCTGCGCGCAGCGGCGCAGCGTCTGCTCGGCCTGGGTCCACGGCTGGACCGACAGCGAACAGGCGTGGCCACAGACCACGGGCACCGGTGCGTTCGCGGCACGCTCGGCGATTGCGGCCAGACCGACCGCCTCCGGCTCCAGCCCTTCGTCGACATGAAAATCCAGCGGCAGTCCGAACTCGGCGGCCACCGCGAACAGCCGGTCGAGCTTGGCGTGCAACGCGTCATTGCGATAGACGAACGCGCCCAGCGCGCAAGTCCCGTGCTGCGCGCATGCGGCGACCCGGCCGGCGACCGCGCCTGCGGCGCCCGGATTCAGCCACAGGTCCAGCGGCACCAGCGCGCACAGTTGCAGTTCGACACGGCCGCGCCACAGTGCGCGCAGTTCCTCGAACACCGACAGCGCCAGTGGTGGCTCGGCCTCGACCCAGTCCAGGTGGGTGCGCATCGCGCGCGTGCCATGCGACCAGGCGTCCGCCAGCGCACGCTCCATGCGCGCGCGCAGATCGTCGGCGCGCCAGTGGGCGCGGTGTGCGCCCGAACGCGCGATTGCCGCGCGCAAGTCGCCCGATGCAGCGCCAACCTCGGCCTCGGTATAGGTCTTGTCCAGGTGCACATGGGCGTCGACCATGGCGCTGATCAGGGTTCCGCGCGCCGGACCGGCGCCCGGCCGGATGCGCTGCACCCGCGCACCCTCGATCCGCAGGTCGAACACCTGCGCCGGCGACAGATCCCGGTAGTCGCCGCGCAGGCGCGGCGGGATACGGACCGACTGCAGGTTCATCGCTGCGACTTGATCTCGCTGGCGTGCCACTTGCCCAGCACGAGTTTGGAAACCAGGTTGAAGATCAGGAAGATCGCGATGCCGGTCAAGGACACCAGCACCAGCGCGGCGAACATCTTCGGGATCTCGGTGCGGAAACTCGCCTCCAGGATGCGCGATGCCAAGCCGGTCTCGCGACCCGCGGCACCGGCGGTGAACTCGGCCACGACGGCGCCGATCAGCGCCAGCCCCCCGGCCACCTTCAGCCCGGCGATGAAATACGGCATGGCCGACGGCGCGAGCAGGAAACGCAGCGTCTGCCAGCGATTCGCACGGTACAGCTTGAACAGGTCGCGCAGGTTCAGGTCGGCGCTGCGCAGCCCGATGACGGTGTTCGACAGGATCGGGAAAAACGCGACGATGAAGGCGACCAGCAGCAGCGCCGCCGTCGTGCTCGGCACGAAGATGATGATCAGCGGCGCGATCGCGATGATGGGCGTGACCTGCAGCACGATGGCGAATGGAAAAAGGCTCAGCTCGATCCAGCGCGACAACGCGAACAGGGTCGCCATCACCACGCCCCCGAGCACAGCCAGGAACAGCGCGCCAAACGTGATCTTGACCGTGTACCACCAACTGACCATCAGCGAGCCCATGTTGGCCCACAAGGTCTCGCCGATCAGCAAGGGCCCCGGCAGGATGTAGTGCGGTACCTCGTTGATGCGCACGACCATTTCCCACACCAGCAGCGCGAGCAGGAAGATGGTGATCGGCAACGTGGTGCGCACCCAGCGCCGCTCATTCAACGGCAGCGGCCCGCCACCCGTCATCACCCGCTCATCCATGGTGTTCTCCTGCATCAAACAAGGCCTTGGACACCTGCACACACAAATCGTTGTATTTGGCCGTGGCCCTGAAGGCGTCCGTGCGGGGATAGGGCTCATCGACGTCGACGACACTGACGACCCGCCCGGGGCGAGCCGCCATGACGACGATGCGATTGCTCAAGTAGACCGATTC
Organism: Burkholderiaceae bacterium; assembly: GCA_041622095.1. Classification (GTDB taxonomy): domain Bacteria; phylum Pseudomonadota; class Gammaproteobacteria; order Burkholderiales; family Burkholderiaceae_C; genus CAISIP01. The sequence continues at coordinate 3,594 of JBFJZP010000222.1, forward strand.
GTAAACACTGTGCGTGACGAACAGGACCGTGAAACGCGCCTGCTGCCATAGTTGCAAGGTGTCGTTGTTCAGCTTGAACCGCGTCATTTCATCGAGCGCGGCAAACGGCTCGTCCATCAGCAGCAGGCGCGGCTGCGTGACCATCGCACGTGCGATCGACACCCGCATCATCATGCCGCCGGACAACTCGCGCGGATACGCGGTGGCGAACTGCGCCAGGCCCACCGTCTCGAGCGCAGCCTCCACCAGGGGTCGTGCCTGCTCGCGCGACTGGCCCGCCAGTCGCAGCGGCAACCACACGTTCTCGAACACCGGCGTCCACGGCATCAAGGTGGGCTCCTGGAACACGAAACTCATGTCATGCGCATGGTCGCTGCCACCCTGCGCCCAGGCGATCGCCCCCGAGGTGATCGATGACAGACCGGCAATCATCTTCAGTGCCGTGCTCTTGCCGCAGCCCGACGGCCCGAGCAGGCTGACGAACTCGTGCTCGCCGACCGACAGCGACATGTCGTTCAGCGCGATCGTGCCGTTGTCGTAGCGCTTGTGAATATTGCGCAATTCCAGCAATGTGCCCATGGATCCTCTTTCCTGCTTATTGCGCGCCGCTGGCGTCTGCTTGCATGATGCCGACCGGTTCAGCGATGGAACGCAGTCTGGTCGACCAGTACATCGAGTGGAAGCCGCGCAAACTCGGCCAGCATCTGCGCCAGCGCGGCCCCGCTCGCATCGATCACCGCCCGTCCCTTGTCAGCGCTCGCCAGTGCGGCATTGCCGACTGCGCCCTGCGCATTGATGTCCTGCGTCTGCCAGGCCATGCGCGCGCTGCGGCCGTCGCCCAGGATCGGATAGTCCAATGCACGCTGGCGCGCAGTCGACGAAAAATCCTGCGCCCGGGCCATGTCGACACGCTCTGCGCGCAGCGCCAGCATCATCGACGTCTCCATGTCGCCACCATGAATGCCGAAACGATGTTCGTCGGCACTGAACAGGCCGGACACTGCGTCAGGCATCGGCATCGTGAACCAGTTGCTGCTGTAGACCAGCATGTCATGGCGCACACGCAGGTCTCGTGCCACGATGTCCATCACGCTGACCTGTCCGCCGTGCGAATTGAACAGCAGCAGCTTGCGGATGCCGGTGCGTGCGACACATTCGCCGAGTTCGGTCCAGACCTGGATCAGCGTCTGAACCCCCAGCGTCAAGGTGCCCGGATAACGCGCGTGTTCATTGCTCTTGCCGACCGCCTGCGTGGGCAGGAACAGCACCGGCACCTGCGGCGCCAGGTGCGGCAGCGCGGCCGCGATGACGCCGTCGAGCAGCGTGTTGTCGACGCTGACCGGAAGATGGGGGCCGTGCTGCTCGATCGCAGCCACCGGCAATACCGCGACCACCTGCGCAATATCCGGGTCGGCCTGGATGCGGGCGAAATCAGCGGTCGTCAAATCGGACCAGAAGCGCGATGGCAAATTCATGGAGCAGGTGCAGTGTTTGCCGGGCCAGCGGCAGGGCCGCCGTCGGCCCGGCCGTAAGGACGCAAGATCGCGACCAGGGCCCGGAACAGCTCCGGATTGCCGGCCACGCATTCCTGGGTTTCCAGGAAATCCGGACGGCCGGAAAAATCGCCGACCTGGCCGCCGGCCTCGCTGACGAGCAGGCTGCCGGCTGCGACATCCCAGGCCTTCAGGCCGCGATCGAAGAATGCATCGCTGTAACCTGCCGCGAGCCAGGCCAGGTCGAGTGCCGCCGAGCCCGAACGGCGGATGCCCGCCACCCGCTCCATGACGTCGCCGAGCATCTGCATCGATCGTGCGAAGTCCGGGCCGGGCCGGTATGGGCAGCTGGTCCCTACCAGGGCCTGCTGCAGCTTGTCGCGGCTGGCCAGTTGCAGGCGCTGCGCGTCGCGAAATGCACCCTCGCCCAGGCTCGCATGAAAGACCTGGTTGCGCTCGACGTCGAGCACGACGCC